>DATFMD010000334.1:0-9389 GCA_035267125.1 Nitriliruptoraceae bacterium
TCCGACGTCGCCGCCATGACCACTCGTGCCGAGCGCGACGGCCAGGACTGGATCCTCACGGGCACCAAGGCCTGGATCACCCACGGTGGCCATGCCGACTACTACACGACGTTCGCCCGCACGTCCGACGACCGCAGTCGCGGCGTGTCCTGCTTCGTCGTGCCGGCCGACGCCGACGGCCTGTCCTTCGGTGCCCCCGAACACAAGATGGGCCTGACGGGGTCGCCGACGACGACGGTGAACTACGACGGCGTGCGGGTACCCGGCGCCAACCTGGTGGGCGAGGTCGGACAGGGCCTGCCGATCGCGCTGGACGCACTGGACTCCGGTCGGCTGGGCATCGCCGCGATCGCGACCGGCGTGTCGCAGGCGGCGCTGGATGCCGCCGTCGACTGGGCCAGGGAACGCGAGCAGTTCGGCAAGCCGATCATCGGGCACCAGGGCCTGGCCTTCCTGCTGGCGGACATGGCCGCACGGGTCGGGTCGGCGCGCGCCACGGTCCTGGATGCCGCCCGCCTGCGCGACGCCGGCCGCGACGTCAGCCGCGCTGCCGCGATCGCCAAGCTCGTGGCCACCGACAACGCCATGGCCGTGACCACCGACGCCGTCCAGGTCTTCGGTGGGTACGGCTACACCCGCGAGTTCCCGGTGGAGCGCTACATGCGCGAAGTGAAGGTGATGCAGATCTTCGAGGGCACCAACCAGATCCAGCGCCTGGTGATCTCTCGCAACCTGTGATCGGCAACGACGCCGGTGTAGCGTCGCGCTGGTGGTGACCTCCCCGACCGACCAGCCCAGAAACCCGGCGCCCTTGGTGCAGCGGGTCCGGGCCAGCGTCGCCGGTGCCTCCGACTTCGAGGGCGTGCTGCTGGCGCTGGGCGCGCTGACGGGGCTGATCACCGGCCTGCTCGCGGCGGCCCTGATCCTGGCGATCCGATGGCTGCAGCCGTTGCTCTGGGGCACCGGTTCCGTGCCCCAGTGGGCTGTCGTGGCCATCCCGACCCTGGGCGGTCTGGTGGTCGGCCTGATCGTCACCTACGTCGCCAACGAGCCCTCCGGGTCCGGCGTCGTCCGCACGATGGAGATCCTGGCAGTCCGCGGTGGCCGGTTCCGGCGCCGCGTCCCCGCCGCGGGGCTCGCGGCAACGACGATCGCGTTGTCCAGCGGCGCCTCCGGTGGACGCGAAGGACCGATCGTGCTGATGGGTGGGGCCACCGGGTCGCTCATCGGCCAGCTCTTCCGCCTGGACGAGGCCCGCCTGCGCGCGCTGGTCGCCGCCGGGGTCGCCGCCGGCATCGGCGCCTCCTTCAATGCACCGATCGGGGGGATGCTGTTCGCCATGGAGGTCATCCTGGGACAGTTCCGGGCCCGCTCCCTGCAGGTCGTCGTCATCTCCTCGGTCGTGGGCTCGGTCACCGCACGGCAGGTCGTCGGGGTCGGCGTCACCTTCGACCTCGGCGCCGGGCACACCTTCGGCGATCCTCGGGAACTCATGGGGTACGTGACCGTCGGCATGGCCGCGGCCGTCCTGGGGGTGGCCTTCGTCCGCGGTGAGGCGCTCGCCCGCGCCGGGTTCACGTGGTTGCGGCGCTGGATGTGGCGCCCGCTCACGCTGGCCGTGGGAGGCCTGGGGGTCGGGATCGTGGCGCTGGCCGTCCCCGAGGTGCTCGGGACCGGTGAGGGGCTGCCCGGCATCTCGGGCATGCAGGAGCCCATCCACCGACTCCTGACCGAGGGCGTGGGCACCGGTTGGCGAGCGGTCGCCGTCCTCCTCGTGCTGCTGGTCGCCAAGTTCGTCGCAACGATGTTCACGCTGGGGTCGGGATCCGCGGTCGGCAACTTCGCACCGACGCTGTTCACCGGTGCCGCGCTGGGCGCCGCCGTCGGGACCGCCATGGACACGATGGGGCCCGCCGCCGGCGTCGATCCGGCGGCCTTCGCCCTGGTGGGCATGGCGGCGGGGTTCGCGGCGTCCACCGGGGCACCCCTGACGGCGATCCTGATCGTGTTCGAACTCACCGGCGACTACGGGATGGTGCTGCCACTGATGCTGGCGTGTGGAATTGCGAACTGGCTGTCCGAGCGCATCGAGAAGGACTCCGTCTACACCCGGCCACTCAACGATCGCGGCATCGTCCACGGAACGATCGAGGACGTGGACGTGCTGCAATCGGTCCGGGTCGGTGATGCCATGACGACGGACCATCCTGCCGTGCTGGACGTGCAGTCGGTGGGCGAGTTGCGACGCCTGTTCGACCGGACGGGCAGCCACGGGTTCGCGGTCGTGGACGGTGGGCACCGCGTGGTCGGCGTGGTCACCCGATCGGACCTGGACGCAGCCGCCGACCTGACGACCGTGCGAACGGGAGGTCGCCGCGTCGATGACCTGCTCGTCTCGGACATCGCCACCGCCCACCCGATCGTGGTGCATCCCGACGACCCCGTGCACACCGCGGTGCACCGCATGGCCGCCCTGGACATCGGTCGGGTGCCCGTGGTCGAACGGCACACCAAGCGCCTGCTCGGCATGATGCGCCGCGGTGACGTGGTGCGTGCCTACCAGGCCGGACTCGACCACCATCTGGGTGGGCAGCATCGGGCGGCCTCGCATGCGCTGCGCGACCTGGGCGGTGTCGCCTTCCAGGAGGAGACCGTCGCGGCCGACAGCCTCGCGGCCGGCGTCGAGATCCGCGACGTGAACTGGCCGCCGCGCACGATCGTGGTCAGCGTCCGCCGAGCAGGTGGCATCGTCGTGCCGACGGGCGACACGCGCCTGCAGATCGGCGACGTGCTGGTGGTCCTGGCCGAGAAGGAGTCGCGGCAACTCGTCCACCACCTCGCCACCGCCCCCGACGTCGGGGGCCGCGACCCGACCGACCCCGCGCAGCACGACCACGCCCGGGAGGCGACCGAGGGCCGCTGAACCGCCCTGCCGGCTGCGGCGGTCCATCGGTCGGGTCGGGGCCGGTCGTCGGCGCCACCGCCCAGCGAGTGCCCACGACCCGTTCGCACGCGGTCCGGGCGTGCGGTCCCGGCCGTGCGGTCCCGGCGTGCGGTCCCGGCGTGCGGTCGAGGCGTGCGGTCGTCAGGCCTCCCAGGCCACCCCGAAGCGGCCCTCGTGACCGGCCTCGCCCACGCCGCGTCGGGCACGGGTGCGATCGCTGCCCAACCGGGTCTCGTCGGCCGCGGGATGTCCGACACTGATGACGCCCACGATCGACCTGCCCTCCGGGATGCCGAAGGCCTCCTTGACGGCCACCTGGCGGTCGGGGGCAACGCCGAAGAAGCAGGCCCCCAGCTCGTGGTCCACCGCAGCCAGCAGCACCATGAGCCCGGCCATGCCCGTGTCGACGTCCCAGTAGGGCACCGGCCAGCGGCTCTCGTCGCCTTCCGCGAACCCCTTGTCCGGCTGGGCGTAGCGCTCCAGGTAGGCGTCCTTGTTGCTCATGCACAGGATCAGCACCGGGGCGCGCTGCATGCCCGTGAGCCAGGCATCGGGCGAACCCTCGGTCGACGTCGTCGACCAGAAGCGGTCTCGGTCACCGGCGTCCAGCAGGGCCAGGAAATCCCACCCCTGGCTGAACCCGGCCGACGGTGCCCGGATGGCCGCGGCCAGGAGGTCGTCGACCACCGCTCGGTCGACCGGACGATCAGGGTCGTAGTCACGCACCATCCGGCGGCGACGGACCACCTCGGCATGTTCCACGATCGCTCCTTGCAGTTGGCCTCGGCCAGCCGACCAGCCAGCGATGCGGCCGTCAACCCGGGCGGCCCGGCCGCCGGCGTGACCGGTTCGAGGAGACCGTCGACGCTGCCCCGGCCGGCGCCCGAGCGTCACCGCGCCGCGCACTGCAGGGCCGCCCAGGGCCTACCCTGCCGCGAACGACTGGCACGGGACGACATGACTGCTTCGGAACACACGGCCGACCACGGCCACGCGTCGGTGCGCGACGTCCTCGACCACGTCTCCCACGGGCGGCCCATGCACGGCGCCCACCTGGGCAACTGGCACCCATTGCGCGACCACCTGTGGCGATCGCTGGGCAGCGCCGCGGTCATCGGGCTGGGCCTGTACTTCCTCATCCCCCAGTTGGCGGGACTGCGCGACACCGCCGATGCGATCCTGCACGCGCAATGGTGGCTGCCGCTGACGCTCGTGACCCTCGAGGCGGCCAGCCTCGCCTGCTACGGCCAACTGCTGGTCACGACGCTGCGCGGCTCGGGCCAACCGGTCGAGGCCACCTACGTCCAGCGCAGCACCCTGGTGGGAAACTCGCTTGGACGCGCCATGCCGGCCGGGTCGGCTGCGTCGCTGGCGATCGTCGTCGCCGGGTTCCACGCCCGCGGCATGGACGGCGTCAAGACCGCCACGGCGCTGTGGGGTGCCGGCATGCTGTCCTCGGCAGTGCTCGCCCTGCTCCTGCCGATCGCGGCACTGATCGGCTTGATCGGCGGCCACCTGGGCCGCATCGGGATGTCGGCCATCGTGGCCGCCATCGCCGTGCTGGCGATCACGGTGCTGTTGCCCGTGGCGCTGCGCCATCCCGACGCCTTCGCGGAGCGGGTGCGGCGCATCCTCACCCCACTGGCCCGCGGGCCGCTGCGTGGTCGCCTCCACGTCGACGCCATCGCCGAGGGCTCCCGACGCGGGGCCGAGAACCTGTCGGAGTTGGCCAGCGACCGGAGGTTGCTGGCCAAGGCGGCGGCCTGGGCGGTCGCGAACTGGCTGCTCGACGCCGCCGTGGTCGTGGTGCTGGCACTGACGATCGGCGTCGGCACACCCGTGTCGGCGATCCTGCTGGCCTTCGTCGTTGCCCAGGTCGCCGCCGCGATCCCGCTGACTCCGGGGGGCGTCGGCATCGTCGAGACCGCGATGATCGGCACCCTCGTGGCATCAGGCGCCCCGGCGGCGGCAGCCACCGCCACCGTCTTCGGATGGCGGCTGATCAGCCACTGGTTGCCGATCCCGTTCGGCCTGCTGCTCGTGCCCACGCTCGGCGCGAAGAGCGAGCCGGCGGCCGAGCCAGCCTGACCGGCACCCGCCGCAGCGTGGCGTTGGAACGCACGGTCAGGAGTACACCTCGGGCTTGAGCGTGCCGATGAACTGGAGGTTGCGGTACTGCTCGTCGAAGTCCAGTCCGTAGCCCACCACGAAGACGTCGGGCACCTCGAAGCCGGTGTAGCGCACGGGGATGTCGACGCGACGACGCGATGGCTTGGTGAGCAACGTCATGATGTCGATCGAGGCCGGGCCCCGTGAGCGCAGGTTGTTGATCAGGTAGTCCAGGGTCAGGCCCGAGTCGATGATGTCCTCCACGATCAGGACATGCCGGTCCTCGATGCGCGTGTCGAGGTCCTTGAGGATGCGGACCACGCCCGATGACGTCGTGGCCGCGCCATACGACGACACGGCCATGAAGTCGACCGAGGTCGGGATCCGCAGGCGGCGGGCGAGGTCGGCCATGAGCACGTAGGCACCACGCAGCACGCCGACCAGCAACAGGTTGTCGGTGTCGGCGTGGTCCTCCTCGATCGCTCGCGCGATCTCGTCGAGCCTGGCATCGATCTCGTGGGACGTGACGAGCACGTCTTCGAAGTGGTCGGCGAAGGCGGCCGGCACACGCGCGAGATCCGCCTTCTTCACCGCCTCGCGACCCCCCGGTATCGCCGTGGGAACCTCGGTGGATGCGTCTGGCACGGCAGCGTCCTCGGGTCGGATGCGGTCGACGTGCCACGAGCCTACGCCGTGGCCCGGCGATGGGCGACGCCCGGACGGACGGCTGCGAGCGCCATCGAGTTCCCCGCGGTGTCGCTCACGACCCCTGGCGCAGGAGTCGGACCACCAGGTGCAGTTGCGGGATGGCACGGCCGGTGCGCAGGGCGGCATCGTCGGCCGCCAGGCCGGGCACCCACAGCACGCGATCCGCCGTGGCGACGACGGGCACGAGATCGCGGGCCGGACGCGGCACGCCGGCATCGACGAACACGTCCTGCAGCTTGCGTGTCCCCGCGGCCGTGGCGATGCGGTCGCCGGGGCGACGCGGACGGACCTGCAGGGGTGGCACGGTGGCACCCAACCCGCCCAGCACCACCTGGGCCCGATCGGGGTCGGCGCCGGGTGCGACCAGCGCGTCCGACACCCGTGCACGCGGCGGCTGCCACGCACTGAGCAACCCCAGTTGGGCCGCCGAGGCTCCCCCGCCGGAGTCGCTGTTGGCCTCGATCATCCACCCGGCCGCGGGCCATGCGGTACGGCCGTCCAGCACCAGGTCGACGCTCGCTGGTCGGGCAAGGTCGGCCGGCGCGATCGTCAGCCACCCGGCGGCCGCCGAGGCACGGACCTCCGGGAGGTCGATCGCCCCGTCGGTGAGGTGGCGCACGGACTCCACCTCGGAGGCGGTGGGCGGCAGCCAGCCGGGACGGGCGGCGACCACCATGCGCCGCACGATCCGACGGGCGGCCGCAACGGGCTGGGCAGCCAGCACGTCCACGCGCACGGAGCGGACCGGTCCCACTTCTCGGACCGTCTGGGCCATCACCAGGTCCGTGGCCTCGTCCAGCCAGTCGGCGTCGCCACGGGCCAGTTCGGCGAGCCGCGCGATGGCCCCGACCACGTCGGGGCCCAACGTCGACAGCGGCTCCATCACCTCGAGCCGCAGGCGATTGCGGGCATGCGATGGATCGGCATTCGTGGGGTCCACCGCCGCAGTGAGTCCCTCCAGTTCCAGGAACCGGTGCAGGTCGGCGCGTCGGATCCGCAGCAGCGGACGGGTCAGGTCGTCGCCGTGGATCGCCATCCCGGCAAGCCCGTCGACCCCGGTCCCCCGGGCCATCCGCAGCACCAGCGTCTCGGCCTGGTCGTCGGCGCTGTGGCCGACCAGGATGGCCGCCGCACGGTGACGCGGCGCAACGCGACGCAGTGCGGCCAGTCGTTGCTCGCGGGCGGCTCCCTCCAGGCTGTCGCCACGTGCCTCGACGACGACGTCCTCGATGGACAACGGCGCCCCCAGGAAGCTGGCCGTCTCGCGTGCCGACGCCACGTCCAGGCGGTCGTCTCGCAGCCCATGGCGAACGTGCACGAGGTGCAGGGACAGGTCGGGGCGGGCCTCGGCCGCCAGGAACGCCAGGGCCGTGGAATCCGGCCCTCCCGACAGTGCCACGACGACGGTGGCGTCCTCACGGACGTGTGCCAGTCCAGCCGACGTGGCAGCCACGAGTTCGGCCCGACTGCGGCCGGGTGGCAAGGCCCCCACCACGTCGGCCCCCACCACGTCGGCGTCCATCGTCAGGCCGTTCGTTGCAGCCATGCTGCGGGATCGGCGATCTCGTCGAGGGTCGGCAGGTTCGCGGGCTCCGCGAAGGCACGATTCAGGCCATCGACGCCCTCGCGCTCGACGACGGCGCGCACGAAGGCCTCGCCGTCGACGTACTGGCGCCGCTTCATGTCCATGCCGGCCACGGCGGTGAGCACCTTGGAGGTGAGGTCGCCGCGGCGCGACTCGAGTGCCTCGCGGACCGCCTCTGGATCGTGGACCACGTCGGCCGCGCCCAGCGACATGGCGGCGTTCCCGTGGCCCTCCAGCAGACTCATGAATCCCTGGGCGCGTTCCATGAGTGCCTGTTGTGGCGGCGTCAGAATCGCGTTCATCAACGGCTCCGGCGAGCTTGCGGCAACCGCCTCGCGCAGCGCGTCGGGGAGCCGCGCTGCCAGTTCCTTGACGCGCTCAGGACGCAGGTCGGTGGCCTCGACGTACTCGTGCAGCAGGTCGCGCAGGTACTGGCCGAGCCATCCCGTTCCGTCGAACTGGAGCCGATGGACGATCTCGTGCACCAGCACGCTGCGACGCAGGTCGTCGGCGACGTCCCCGAACTCGGTCGCCAGGCTCAGGACGTTGGGCCCGACGATGAGGAGTTGTCCGGAACCCTGCCCGGCCAGGGGGAGCACGTACTGACCCAACACCTTGGTCGACAACAGGCCGAACAGTCCCCCGACCTGGACCGACATGACCCGGCTCGCCCCGGGTGCGCTGCGTTCGAGTCGGGCCGCAACCATCTCGCTGATCGGGACCATCGTTGCAACGTTGGCGCGAATCCAGCCCATGCGCCCGACGACTCGTCCCCGCGTGGGCGGCAGGTCGACGCCCAGCTGGCTCCAGTTGCGGGCGGCGGCATCGAGTTCATCCCACTCGGCGGCCACACGGCGCTGCAGGTCGGCGGCGGCAGCGGCGTCCGAGACACCGGCCGGCATGAACAGTCGGGCGGTTGCCAGCGCCGTGCGCGTGTCCAGCATGGAGGGGTCCAGTCAGCCGTCATCGGGTCATGCCGGTACGTCCGGCGTCAGGATGCTGCGCCCGTGGCCTCCACGCCGACGTCCTTCGCGGTCAACGAGTGCGTGGCAGCTGGAGCGGGTTGGCGATCGTTGCGCGCCACCGCGGCCCGGTCAGGCCGACGCCCCCTGTTGTTTCGGGCGGACCACCATGGCCCAGTAGAGCAGCCCGACCAGGCCCAGCGACAACACGACGATCGCGGTCAGGCCAACCGCCGCACCCCACAGGAAGTTGGGTTCGTAGTCGGGTGGGCGAAAGGCGTTCTCGGTGGCGTTGGCATCCCCTGGCGTCGCACCGACGAAGTCCTCGGGAAGCTCCGCCTGGGTCGCGACGATCGAGCGGTCAGCCGGAAGTTCGTCGGCAGCGGCCAACTGGGCCGGCAGCACCACGAGGGCAAGTGCCGCCATGGACAGCATCAACATCTTCTGCACGCGGCGCATCACGACCTCGGCTCGACAAGTGGCTCGGTGGCTCGGAACGCGAGAATAGCGGCTGACGACCCGACCGGTTCCCGAGAACGGGCCGACGCATGCCACGGCGTCCGTCGACGCGCCAATTGGCAACCCAGTCTGGTTTCCAGCGTCCCTCGAACACCGACGAGCCGCGTACTTGCACGGGGTCACACCGTGTGCCACACTGGCCATTGCAGGTGCAACGACATGGTCCGTCGGGCATCTCCGGGGGGACGGACACGGTAAACACCCAGGGCTTGTTTCCCGTCATTTCGTTGCATACCATAAACTGCCCGCCGCCAAGTGACACGTCGATGTTGGTCATGTGACAAGCATCCTCGTCGTTCACTGCACGCACCCCCAGGAGTGATCCATGTCCAGCGAAATTGAATGGTTGAGCACGAAGGAGGCGGCGCGACACCTCGGCTTGACGACTCGCACGGTCTATCGCCTGATCGACGAGGGCCAGATCAAGGCCTACAAGTTCGGTCGCGTCATTCGTCTCAAGTCCGCCGATGTCGAGCGGTTCATCGACGGCGCCCTGATCCAGCCGGGCGACCTCGAACACCTCTATCCGACGGCTGCTGACACCGCGAACTCCTGACGCTGG
>DATFMD010000335.1:0-2533 GCA_035267125.1 Nitriliruptoraceae bacterium
GCGGTGGCCGCCACCTGCGACGTCGAGGTGGCCTACCGCCCCGTGCCGGGCGACGACGCGACGGGGTTCCTCGTGGTGGCCGGACGCGACGGCGCACCACTCATCGCGGTGGACGTCGAGGCGGTCGGACCCGTCGTCGCCACGGACCCCGACCCGACTTCGGCAGGGAGCACCGATCCCGGCGACGGCGCCACCACCGCGACGATCGACGCCACCGACACGTCGGCCACGCCCGGGCCGGGCGACACCACCGACGGCGCCACGGCTGCGGGCACGAGCGACGAGGACCCCGGCACGGCCGCAGGGCCGGCCGGGTGGATGATCGCGGCGGCAGGCGTGGTGGCGGGCGGCGGCTTCGTCGCGCTGGTCGGGTGGTGGCGACGCCGCAACGGTGGCCGGACCGCCCGACCCCGCCCCGCCCCCGCGACTTCGACCCGGTCGCCTGCACCAGTCCCCCGCGTCGGCATCCGGGCTCGTCCCGATGCGGGAACGCAGGTGGTCCACCCCACCGACGGCCCACTGATCAGCATGCGCGCACGCATGCGGCCGGACCGGGCTCGAACCGTCCTGCACTCCCCCGAGGAAGGATGACCACCATGACCAGCATCGCCAACGTCCTGGTCGGCGGGCACGACCCACTGGGTCAGTTGACCACCACGATCGCACCCATCCTCGAACGCCTCGATGCGCTGCGCACGGCGGGCCTGCACCTGCCGGCAGCCGACATCGCGACCGCACTCGCCACGCTGCTCGACATGCCGGTCAGCGACCTTGCGAAGAAGGGTTGGCAGCAGCATCGCGACGTCGAGGCCGCACGGGCCAGCACTGCCGCCAACCCGGGATTCCAGGAAGTCGTCCGCCTGCTCGAACACCGCGTCGAGAGCCGTCATGCCCCCGCGCTCGAGATCACGGTGAACGGGGTGCCCAGGGAAGTCCTGGCGCTGGAGTTGCTCGTGGAGATCGAGGCTGCCAACGTCGACCTGGTGGTGCGCAACGGCGAGATCGACGAGGTGCGATCGGGACCGGCGATCGCGCGTGGCACGCTGTCGGCGTCCGAGATCGTGCTGGCCTCCCACGAGTTCCAGACCGTCGACCTCGGCCCGTGACAACGTGGTCAGTGCAGAAGTGGTCCCACCCGAGCCGTCGGCGCGTCCGCCTACCGTGCCGTGGCACCCCCGATCGCCTGCCTGCCCGACGCTGCCTCCCCGACACCAAGGACACCCCGATGAGCCTCGACGACTTCCGCCGCGAGCCCCTCCTGTTCGGACCCTCCCCGATCCACCCGCTGCCCCGCTTCAGCGAGACGCTGGGCGGCGAGGTGGAGGTCTGGGCCAAGCGTGAGGACTGCAACTCCGGCATCGCGTTCGGCGGCAACAAGGTCCGCAAGCTCGAATACCTCGTCGCCGACGCGATCGACACCGGCTGCGACACGCTGGTGTCCATCGGCGGGATCCAGTCCAACCACACCCGCCAGGTCACCGGCGTCGCCCGCCACCTCGGCCTCGAGGCGGTGACCGTCCAGGAGGGATGGGTCGACTACAACGACATGTGCTACGACAAGGTCGGCAACATCCAGCTCACGCGGATCATGGGTGGCGACGTGCGCGTCGACCCGGCCGGGTTCGACATCGGCGTGCGGGACTCGTGGAAGCGCGCGCTCGCATCCGTCGAGGACGCCGGCGGCACGCCCTACCCGATCCCGGCCGGCGCCTCCGACCATCCGCTGGGCGGCATGGGGTTCGCGAACTGGGCCCGCGAGGTCTCCCAGCAGGAGGCCGACCTCGACACCTTCTTCGACACGGTCGTCGTGTGCACGGTGACGGGGTCGAGCCATGCCGGGATGATCGCCGGCTTCGCCCTGGAGGATCGTGACGACAGACAGGTGATCGGCATGGACGCCTCGGCAACGCTGGACCAGACGACGGACCAGGTGGCGAGGATTGCGCGCAACACGGCTGCGGCCATCGACCTGGGACGCGAGGTGCGCGACGACGAGATCACCGTCGTGGACGGCTACGCCGGGCCGGCCTACGGGATCCCCGATGCCGGCACCGTCGAGGCCATCCACATGGCAGCCCGCACCGAGGGGATGCTGACCGACCCGGTGTACGAGGGCAAGTCGCTGGCCGGGTTGATCGGGATGGTCCGCAGCGGCGAGATCCCGGCCGGGTCGCGCGTGCTGTACTGCCACCTCGGCGGCCAGCCCGCCCTGCCGGCCTATGCCGGCTACCCGGGCCTGGGCTCCCCCGAGCGGGAACTGACCACCCACTGACCGCACGGTTCAGTCCCGCGGTGCAGGTGACGACGGCACCACGTCCTGGGGGTGCACCGCCTAGGGTTCAGCGAAGTGTCCGATGGGGTGGAGGTGACCGTGAGCGATGACAGCGTGTGGCGGTCGGGTGGAGGGTCACGCCTGCGCACCGCGGGCATGAAGGCATGGATGCTCATCGGCATCATCATCCTCGCGGCAATGGGCTACGCGGCCGCCGCCGCCCTGTCGGGACTGGTCGCACCGCTGGTGGTCGCGGTCGTC
>DATFMD010000336.1:0-4402 GCA_035267125.1 Nitriliruptoraceae bacterium
TTGCAGATCGGTCCCGCCGCGTTGCCGACACTCGGGGTCGGCAACATCGACTTCCTGCGTCCGATCGCACGACCCATCTTCAACGTCGTGATCTCCAACGTGCCCGGATCACCCGTGCCGCTGTACTGGAACGGGGCCCGAATGACTGCGAGCTATCCGATGTCGGTGCTCGTCGACGGCCAGGCAATGAACATCACGGTCACGAGCAACGCCGGCAACCTCGACTTCGGAATCGTGGCCGACCGCACCAAGGTGCCCGGCGTGCAGCGCATGCTCGGCCACCTCGAGGATGCGCTGGCCGCACTGGAGGAATGACCCAGCCGACCTTCTCGAGCCGCGGCACACGAGCGGTGCGCGACCAAGGGCATGAACCCGTGACCGCGCACCGTGGGATCGTGCGTGCTCGTCAGTCGTTGCGGTTCATCTTCTCCTTGACGGAGTCGACGGCGTCACGACCCTTCTGCTCCATGTCGTCGAGCTTGTCCTTGGCCTTGCCGGCAGCCTCGTCCCGCTCGCCCTCGCGTTCGAGTTCGTCGTTGTCGGTCAGGTCGCCCGCCGCCTGCTTGACGCGGCCCTTGGCCTTGTCTGATTCTCCGCCCATCTGGCGTTCCTTTGTCGTCGAGGATCTGGACTGCGATGTCCCGTGCTGCTTCCTCACGCTAGGACGTCACCCTGTTGGCAACAATGTCCTTTTGGTCAGCTCCATGCAGGTTTAGCGCCCTGGGTTTCGTGCATCGTGTAGGGGCACGCGAGTTCGTGGAGGAATGACGGACTCCCCGGCGCCGGCCGCTGCCGTCCGGGGTCCCGACGCTGTCCCAGTGCGCCGTTAGCCTCTGGTCCTGCGTTCGACGGAAAGCCCAACGTGAAGTTGCTGCACACCTCTGACTGGCATGTCGGACGCGCCATCAGGGGGCGGTCCCGGGCTGACGAGCATCGCGCCGTCCTTGCCGAGATCGTCGATGTCGCCATCGACGAGTCCGTCGACATGGTCATCGTGGCCGGCGACCTGTTCGACACGGCGTCACCCACGCCGACGGCAGAGAAGATCGTCTTCCAGGCCATTCGTGACCTCGCCACCACGGGCGCCGAGATCATCATCCTGGCCGGCAACCACGACAACCCCAATCGCTGGCAGGCCATCCGTCGCCTGGTCGATGGCGGCAACGTCCACATCGTGGGCACGGTCACGCCCCCCACCCGCGGGGGGCTGCTCACCTTCCCCGCCCTCCAGACCAAGGTCGCGGTGCTGCCGTTCGTGTCCCGCCAACACATCGTCAAGGCCGCCCACCTCATGCACCGGCGTGCCGACGACCACGAACTGGCCTACCAGGGCCACGTGAGCCAGATCATCGATGCGCTGACCGCCGACTTCGACGCGACGACGGTCAACATCGTCACCACGCATCTCACCGTTGCCAATGGTGCACCCCAACGCGGCGGCGGTGAACGCGATGCCCACATCTTCGACTACCTGCTCCCCCCGACCATCTTTCCGTCATCGTGCACCTATGTCGCCCTGGGCCACCTGCACCAACCCCACAAGCTCGCTGCCGCATGCCCGGTCTGGTACTCGGGATCGCCGCTGCACCTGGACTTCGGCGAGGTCGAACGCGACAACAAGGTGGTCCTGGTCGTCGAGGCGGAACCGGGATTGCCAGCCACCGTGCGCGAGGTCGCACTGCACACGGGCCGACCCCTGCGCACGGTTCGCGGAACGGTCGAGCAGGTTGCCGCCCGCATGGACGACGTCGGCGATGCCCATGTGCGCATGGTGCTGACCGACGGCTCACGCCCCGGCCTGGCCGACGAGTTGCGTGAACGATTCCCCACTGTCGTCGACGTGCGCGTCGATCGGGACGCCGACGACGACGCGGCTGATCCGGACGACTGGGAGCTCGAGGACTTCCAGCGCTCCCCCGCCGACCTGTTCGCCGAGTACCTGGCCGACACCGACCAGGTCGACGAGCATGTGCTGGCACTGTTCGGCGAACTGTGGGAGGCTGCCCTTGCGCCCGACCAGGCTTGAACTCGAAGGCTTCGCATCGTTTCGTCAGCACACCACGATCGACTTCGGCGACGCGCAGTTGTTCGTGTTGTCGGGACCAACTGGTTCCGGCAAGACGTCCATCATCGATGCCATCACCTTCTGCCTCTACGGCACGGTGGCCCGCTACAACGACCGACGCCTGGTCGAGCCGGTCATCTCCAAGGGCCGCAACGAGGCCCGCGTGTCGCTGCAGTTCACGGTCGCCGGAGCGGGGTACACCGCGGTCCGCGTGGTCCGCAGAACCCGCACCGGGGCATCCACGAAGGAAGCCCGCCTGGAGGCATGGCGCGACCACGATCCCGCCGATGCCCGCACGATCGCGGGCACTGCCGACGAGGTGTCGGTCAAGGTCCACGAGCTGCTGGGGCTTGGCTACGAGCACTTCACGCGCACGGTGGTGTTGCCCCAGGGGGCGTTCCAGCAGTTCCTCCACGGCAGCCAGCGAGAGCGCGCCGACCTGCTCAACGAACTGCTCGCGATCGGCGTGTTCGACACCGTTGCCTCGTCGGCACGCACCCGTGCGAGTTCCCTGGCCGGCCAGGTGTCCCAGCTGCAGGCCCAGCTGGACGGCGAACTGGGCACGATCACCGAGGACGCCGTCGCCGCCGCGGCAGCCAGGTCCACGAACCTCGGCACCGCGATCGAACGCATCGATGCGGCGCGACCCGGCCTCGACCGGCTGCTCGAGCATGGCAGGGACCAGGCAGGTGCCGAGAAGGAGTTGCGTACGCAGCTGAAGTCGGTCGCCGGGATCGTCCGGCCAGACGGAATCGACGACCTGGTGGCGCGGGCCGAGCAGGTGCAGGCGGCTGCCCAGTCGGCCACGGCCTCGTTGGAACGGGCAGAGCAGGAGCGCGAGGCAGCAGAGGAGGCCGTGGAGGCGCTGCCATCGGCGGATGCGATCAAGGGGCACCGTCAACGCACGGACGAACTGGCGCAGGCCAACACGGCCGTGGACGAGCTGCAGGCCACTGCCGCAGCCGCGCGCCGGGATGACGAGGACGCTCGCGCGCACCTGGCCTCGGCCGAGGCAGCGTTGGCGCAGGCAGATCGGGACCTCGACGACGCGCGCCGTGGCGACATGGTGGCGGCGTTGGTCAGCGATGTCGGCGTCGGCGACGACTGCCCGGTGTGCGCCCGCCCGCTCGAAGCCGACATCGAGGTGGACGCGACCGCCCTCGAACATGCCCGGCATCACCAGGGCGAGGCCTCCACGACCGTCGCAGCGGCGCGCAACGCCGCATCGACGGCGGCAGCCGCGTTCGCCCGGGCACAGGCCGACCACGACGCGGCCGCCAGGCGCCACCTCCAACTGGCCGAGATCGTTGCCGACAGTGACCTGCCGTCCCAGCCCGACGACCTCGACGAGATCGCCGCGAAGGTGGCTGCGGCCGTGGCACGCCGCACGCAGGCGCGAACCGCGCTGACGGCGGCCAAGGACGACGTCAAGCGCGCAGACCGGGCCACTGCCACCGTCCAGCAGGCCACCCGGACGGCCACGACAGCGCTGGCCACGGCCCGTGACGACGTCGCGGCCCTGGGGCCGCCGACCGTGGCCGACGACGACCTGGACCGTGCCTGGAAGGACCTGACGACCTGGGCACGCGACCAGGAGCGGGACCTGCAGACCCGCATCACCACGGTCAGTGCCGCGGTCGAGACGGCCCGCGGCGACTACCGCGAGGCACTGGCCGCTCTGCGCAGCGACCTCACGGAACTCGACGTGGCGACCCCGGATGCCACGCAGGTGGACCACATTCGCGACGCCGTCGTCGAACAGCGAGCTCGCGCCACGGCCAGGCACGAAGAACTGGTCCGCCTCCGGGAGCAGCGCCGGGCCGTCAGCGAGGAACTCGCGACGCGACGGGGCGATGCCGCAGTGGCCGAGACGTTGGGCAGGCTGCTCGACAAGCGCAACTTCCAACGCTGGCTCACGACCCGGGCGCTGGGCCGACTCGTGGTGGGCGCGACCCGCCACCTGGATCACCTGACCGACGGTGCCTACGGACTCACCGTCGACACCAGCGGCGACTTCGCCATCATCGACCGCGCGAACGCAGGCGAACTGCGCCCCGCACGCAGCCTGTCGGGCGGCGAGACGTTCCTGGCATCGCTGGCCCTGGCCCTGTCGCTGTCCGAACAGGTCACGGACCTGGCAGCCGGTGGGGCCGCACGACTCGAGTCACTGTTCATCGACGAAGGCTTCGGCACGCTCGACGCATCGACGATCGACGTGGTGCGCGCAGCCCTGGAGGAACTCGGGGCGACCGGTCGCATGGTCGGGGTGGTCACCCACGTGCCAGCCCTGGCCGAACAACTGCCGGTGCAGTTTCGCGTGCGCAAGGAGGCCCAGAC
>DATFMD010000337.1:0-41239 GCA_035267125.1 Nitriliruptoraceae bacterium
TGTGCGCATCCGTCGACCACGAATCGGCGCGATCCAACCCGGCGAACTGTGGGGCCAGCACCGGTGAGGCAGCCCCCCACAGCCCGATCGCGCCATCGACGTGGAACCACACGCCACCGGGCGGGTGCTGTTCGCGAACCTCGTCCAGGACGTCGGCGATGGCGTCGAAGCGGTCCACTCCCCCGGTGTGGATGTCGCCGGCCTGGGCCATGACGATGATCGGCCCCTTGATCCGGCCCAGTCGCTTCGCCAAGGCCGAGGGGTCGATCCGGGCCTGGTCGTCGTGGGCCACCGTCACCAGTCGGTCGTGGCCCAGGCCCAGCAACCGCAGCGCCTTGGGCACGGTCGCGTGGGTGTGCTGGCTGCCCACGACCGTGATGGCCGGTCCCCCGACGATGCCGAGTGCGTCCACGTCCCACCCGTGGGCGCGTGTCACTGCCCCGCGGGCCGCCGCGAGGCAAGTGAGGTTCGCCATGGTGCCGCCGGTGACGAAGCCGACCGAGGAGTCCTCGGGCAGTCCCAGCAGCGTCATCAGCCACGTCGCCGTGACCTGTTCGACCGCCGCGACGACGGGACTCGTGATGGTGGCGCCCGAGTTCTGGTCCCATGCGGCCACCAGCCACTCCGCGGCGACGCCCGCCGGCAGCGCGCCGCCCATCACCCACCCGTGGAACCGCGGAGAGTTGATCGCCATGAGGCCACCCTCGGCGGCCGCGACCAGGTCGTGCAGGACGGTGGTGGCATCCGATGGACCCGTCGGCAGGTCGGTCAGCAGGTCCTCGAGCACCACGCGGTAGTCCCGGGTGGGGGCGATCGGCCGGTCGGCCACTCCCTCCAACCACTCCAGTGCCGCGGCGTGTGCCACGTCAAGCGCAGCCGCCCAGTCTGCCTCGTGCGCACGATCCATGCCCGCCCGATCCGTCCGATCGCCTCACCCTACGGCCTTGGCAGGCACATCTGTCGGAGTTGCGCCCGACCGGCCTCGCTCACTCGGTCGGGCCGCGACGGGCACGGGCAGCCTCGAGCGTGTTCTGCAACAGCATCGTGACCGTCATCGGTCCCACGCCCCCGGGGACGGGGGTGATGGCACCGGCGACCTCGGCGACCGCGTCGAAATCGACATCGCCAGCCAAGGTGCCCTCCTCGGTGCGGTTGGTGCCGACGTCGATGACCGTCGCCCCCGGGCGAACCATGTCAGCGGTGACCAGGTTGCGTCGCCCGGCCGCGGCGACGACGACGTCGGCCTCCCGACACACCGCAGCGAGATCCTTGGTGCGGGAGTGGGCGATCGTGACGGTCGCGTCGCGGCCCTTGAGCGTGAGGATGTTGGCCAGTGGGCGGCCGACGAGGTTGGAGCGACCCACGATCGTGATGCGGGCACCGGCGGTGGACACGCCCGCCTCGTCCAGCAGCATCAGCACGCCGTAGGGCGTCGCCGAGAAGAACGTCGGGTCCCCCACTGCCAACCGACCGGCGGTGTAGGGATTGAGGGCGTCGACGTCCTTGGCCGGGTCGATCAGTTCCTGGACCGGCTTGGGGTCGAGGTGGTCGGGCAACGGCAACTGGACCAGGATGCCGTCGATGGCGTCGTCGGCATTGAGGTCGTCGACGACGGCGTGCAGGTCGTCCTGGCTGGTGTCGGCGGGCAGGATGACCTGTCGCGAGTGCATGCCGGCAGCCTCGGATGCCTTGTGCTTCATGCCGACGTAGACCTTGGAGGCCGGGTCGTCGCCCACGATCACGGCGGCCAGGCCGGGGACGACTCCCGCGGCGGCGAGTTCCGTGACCTCTTCGGCGATTCGTTCCCGCGTCCGCGCCGCCAGCGCCTTGCCATCGATGATCCGTGCTGTCATTGACCGTCTCCTGTGGTGGCTGCTTCACTGCTCGGTACGGCCAACAACCTACTCACCACCTGCCGGTTCCACGCCAGCGCTGCCATCGCGACGCGCCCGCCACCATGGTCGTTGGGTGCTCGTCGTGACTCGTGCACTCGTGATGCAGCAGCGGCGTCTCGATGCCGGGCTCCGACACCCTCTCAGGATGACGACGATGGCACGTTCGACGTATCCCGGTCCTGGCGACCGTCTGGCGCTGTACGAGGCGCTGGTGGCCGGCTGTCCCGGCGTGGAGCGCAAGGGTGCCAAGAATCCCTACACCTCCCGCAACGGGCACATGTTCAGCTTCCTCGATCCCGAGGGCAACCTGGCGCTGCGGCTGTCGGAGGAACTGGGAGACGAGTTCAGGGCGACCTACGACTCGGGACCCGTCACGGCGTACGGCAAGACCATGCGCGGATACGTCAGCGTTCCGGCCGACCTGCTCGAGCGCACCGAGGAACTGCAAGCCTGGTTCGACGCGGCCCACGACTGGATCGGCACGCTGAAGCCCAGGCCCACGAAGGGGCGCACCTGACGACTCGGCCGGCGAGGGCTCCGACACATCCGGCGACCACCTCCCTATGGTGGGCGGCATCGACACTCCGGAACCGTGATGGCCCAGGTCAAGATGGCGGCGATCGGCATCAACGCGCTCGACCTCGAAGGCCACGGGATGGGTGACGTTGAATGGGTCGTGTCCGCCGATCCGGAGGGCAACGAGTTCTGCGTGGCCCCGGCCGACCCCGACGACCACGCGTGACCCCTCCGCCAGCACGGCCCCACGTCGGCACGCTGCGCGAGAAGCCGTTGCACGCGGCGCTCAAGCGCTGGTACTTCCGGGATGGGGACCGGTTCGAGGTGCCCGTCGACGGGTTCGTGATCGACCTGGTCCGCGGTGACACCCTGGTCGAGATCCAGACCACGGGCTTTTCGAGCATGGCCCGCAAACTGGGTCGGCTGCTGGCCGACCACCAGGTTCGCCTCGTCCACCCGATTCCCGTCGAGACCCGCATCCTCAAGGTCGACCCCGAGGGCGAGGTGCTCTCACGTCGCCGGTCGCCCAGGCACGGGACCGCGATCGACCTGTTCGCCGAATTGGTCAGCTTCCCCGAGTTGGTGGACGACCCCAACCTCACCATCGAGGTGGTGCTGACCCGCGAGGACCAGGTGCGTCGCCACGACCCGGACAAGGCGTGGCGACGCAAGGGTTGGGTCATCGAGGAACGGCGCCTGGTGGAGGTCGCCGACCATGTCGTGTTCCGCTCGCCGGACGACCTCATGACGCTGGTGCCCGCCGACCTGCCCGACCGGTTCACCACGGCGGACCTGGCCGACCACCTTGGCTGTCGACGGCGCCTGGCACAGCAGATGGCCTACTGCCTGCGCCGCCTCGACCTGGTGGAGATGGTGGACAAGCGCGGCAACGCCATCGTGTACCAACGAGCCGGCTGATCGGCACCGGGGCGCCCCTGGCCACCATAGGGTGGTCTGGTCGACGAAGGAGCGCCACATGGTGGACTACACGGACCGCGCCACTGCCACCCGCATCATCACGCCCGAAACACCCAACGAATGGATCATGCTGCCGACCGCGGCCGTCTACGTGAACGACCACCCGCCCGGCGACGCCGCCGATCTCCACACCCACGACGAGGACCACGTCCTGGTGATGCGAGCCGGACGGATGCGTTGGACCGTGGACGGCGACACCGTCGACACGAAGGCCGGCGACGTCATCCTCGCGCCTGCCGGCACGCAGCACGGGTTCGAGGTGCTGGGCGACGAGACCGTCAAACTGCTGTGCATCGAGACCCCCAATCCCGAGGTCGACAAGCTCGCCGACCCGGCCTGACGCCGAGCTCCCGGCAGGGGTGCGGCGGTCAGCGTCGGGACTTCGACTGGGTCACTTCCACTGGGTCACTTCGACTGGGACCGCAGCCGCAGATGACGACGTCAGTGCTTGAAGTGGCGACGCCCGGTCAGGACCATCACCAGGCCGTGCTCGTCGGCGGCGGCGATGACCTCGTCGTCGCGGATCGACCCACCCGGCTGCACGATCGCCCGCACGCCTGCCTCGGCGGCGGAGTCCGGTCCGTCGCGGAACGGGAAGAACGCGTCGGACGCCAACACCGAGCCGACGTGGCGATCGCCTGACTTCTCCACCGCGAGACGCACCGCGTCGACCCGGCTCATCTGGCCTGCGCCGCAGCCCACGATGGCCTCGTCGGTCACCAACACGATGGCGTTGGACTTGACGTGCTTGGCGGCCACCCACGCGAACCGCAGGTCGGCCAGCATCTGCTCGTCGGGCTTGGCCTTGGTCACCACCTCCCAGTCGTCGAAGGGCTCGGCGCCGACATCGCCGTCCTGGACCAGCATCCCGCCGTCGATGGTGCGCAGGGTCCGCGTGGCCTCGACACGGCCGACCGGTGCCTCCAGGATGCGCAGGTTCTTCTTGGTCGACAGCACCTCGAGCGCATCGGGGTCGTAGCCCGGCGCGATGACCACCTCGGTGAAGACCTCGACGATCTTGTCGGCGGTGGCCTTGTCGATCGTTCGATTGGCGGCGACGATCCCACCGAATGCGGACACCGGGTCCCCGGCCAGTGCCCGCTGGTGGACGGTCACGAGGTCGTCGCCCACGGCCAGGCCGGCCGGGTTGGTGTGCTTGATGATGGCGACGCAGGTGCGGTCGAAGTCGGTCGCCATCGCCCAGGCCGCGTCGGTGTCGATGTAGTTGTTGTACGACAACTGCTTGCCGTGCAACTGGGTTGCCGCTGCCATGCCGCTGTCCGGCTCGGCCGTGTCGACGTACAGCGCCGCACCCTGGTGGGGATTCTCGCCATAGCGCAGCGGGCCGCCCGACCTCGTCAGCGACACGTGCAGGTCCGACGGGTGGGCCTCGTCGCGGTGGAACCAGTTGGCGATGGCGGCGTCGTAGGCGGCGACGTGGTCGAAGGCCTTGGTCGCCAGCGCCCTCCGCTCCCCCAGCGGCAACCCGTCGTGGCTCGCCATGACCTCCAGCACGTGGTCGTAGTCCTCGACGTCCACCACCACACCGACGCTGTGGAAGTTCTTGGCGGCGGCGCGGACCATCGTCGGGCCGCCGATGTCGATCATCTCGATCACCTCGTGGTCCGGCGCGCCCGATGCCACGGCATCGGTGAACGGATACAGGTTGGCGACCACGAGGTCGAACGGCTCGACCTCGAGATTGCGCAGTTCCTCGAGGTGGTAGTCCTTGGTGCGATCCGCCAACAACCCGGCATGGATCTTCGGATGCAGGGTCTTGACCCGACCGTCGAGGCACTCCGGGAATCCGGTCACGTCTGCCACGTACGTGACGTCCACGCCGGCCTCACGGATGTGTTTGGCGGTCGATCCGGTCGACACGATCTCGACGCCGTGCGCGGCCAACCCACGCGCCAGTTCGGGCAGGCCGGTCTTGTCGAACACGCTGACGAGGGCACGACGGACAGGGGCGACGTCGGACATGGCGATGCCTTGGGGCGGATTGGGCTGGTGGGCGGCAGGGGCTGCTGGACGGCAGTGGCACGGAGTCTAGGACCGGACCGCGGCGGCCACGACCCGCAGCCGCGGTCCCCGGTCGAACGCAGGCCCGGGACTGCTGGCGATCAGGAGGACTGCGCGCACAGCTGCTTGACGGCGGCAGGCAGGAGGCGATGCTCCACGGCCTGGATGCGGGCATGGAGGCTGTCACGATCGTCGCCGGGTTCGATCGGGACCGCCTCCTGCACCAGGATCGGGCCGTGGTCGACCAACTCGTCGACCAGGTGCACGGTGCAGCCGGTGGTGTCGACGCCGGCGGCAAGTGCGTCCTCGACTGCGTGGGCGCCACGGAAGGCGGGCAGCAGTGACGGGTGGACGTTGACGACGCGGTCGGGCCACGGCGCCAGGAACGTCGCGGTCACGATCTTCATGAAGCCGGCCATGACGACGACGTCGGGGGCATGCGCGCGCATCAGGTCGGTCAGGGCAGCCTCCCAGGTCGGCCGGTCGACGTGGTCGCCGATCGCGGTCGCGAACGTGGGGATGCCGCGAGCACGAGCCCGTTCGAGGCCACCGGCAGACGGGTTGTCGGACCCGACCACGACCACGCGAGCGCCGAAGTCGTCGTCGGCGTCGATCGCGTCGAGCAACGCCTGCAGGTTGGTGCCGGACCCCGACACCAGGACACCGATGCGTGCGGTCATGGACGCGATCCTCCGACAGGTTGACAATGGGTGCGAGGCTCCACCCGACGCCGTCGTGCAGCCTACGTGGCGAGGGGCACGGCAATCACGACCACGCGACGCGACCTCACTGCGTTGCAGCGACCGTCACCATCGTCACGCCCGGATGCGTGGTGGCGACGCGCACGCCATCGGCCTCCACGGTGACCGTGCCCGGTCCGAACAGGTGCTGGGTGTCGCGGCCGCCCAGTGGAACCACGACGTCGAGGCCAGCACGTGCAGCGACCACCAGGACGTCACCGTCGGGGTGTTCACGCAGAAAGGCCAGGTGGTCCGCGCCCGTGGAGGCCCATCGGAACCCACCAAGCCGCAGCGCAGGCGTCCGGCGGCGCAGCGCCACCAGCTCGGTGACCGTCGCCAACAGGTCGGCGTCCCACGACGCGCCATCCGACCACGGCATCGGCAGTCGCGCCCCGTCCCGCGTCCGCGTGCCCGGGTTGACCAGCCCCAACTCGTCGCCGGCGAAGATCGACGGGATGCCCGGCAGGCTGCACAGCAGTCCGAACCCGGTCACCACACCGTCGCGCGTGGCCGGCACCTGTGCCCATCGGGACGTGTCGTGGGATCCCAGCAGGTGCACGCGGTGGCGATGGGCGCGCCACGACGCGTTGGCCCGGAAGGCATCCATCGTGGCGCGCACGGCACGGCCGTCACGACACGGTGGCTGGACCGGTTCGTCCAGCAGGTCGAGGTCGTCGGCGACCGGATCACGCAGCCACTGCCACACCGGTCGGGTGAACCCGGCATAGTCCATCGTTGCGTGCCACCCCCCGGAGTCGAGGTCCCCGCCGGCATCGTGGCAGTGTTCGGCCAGCAGGAAGCCGTCCGGGCGTTCCTCGGCCAGCACGGCACGCAGGTCGCGAGCGATCTGGTGGGTGAAGTCGTCGGCGCCACCGCGACCGGCGATGTTGGCGGCATCCACGCGCCACCCGTCCAGCGCCACCGGATCGCGCAGCCACCGACGCGCGACCGAGTCGGGACCGGTGAGCAGGCGCTGGCGCAGTTCGGCGCTGGCATGGTCCAGACGCGGCAGCGTCCCGACGCCGCCCCACGATTCCCAGCTGTCGGGTTCGTCGATCCAGCGATAGAAGTCACGCTCCGGGTGCTCCCCCGCTCGGGCAGCCGCGAACCAGTCGTGGCCGTCACCCGTGTGGTTGGCGGTCAGGTCGCCGACGACGCGGATGCCACGCGCGTGGGCTGCGCGGGTCAGGGCGACCAGGCCGTCGTCGCCGCCCAGGAGGGCATCGACGTGGTCGAACGACGACGCGCAGTAGCGATGGTTCTCGGGAGCGGGAAAGATGGGGTTGAGGTAGATCGCCGTGGCGCCCAGGGCGGCGACGTGGTCGAGATGGTCCGCGACGCCGTACAGGTCGCCGCCGTACCACTGCCGCATCGACGCCGGATAGTGCGTCACGACGGGATCGTCCCAATCGGCCAGTTCACGGTCGGCGTCGACGCGACCCGAACGTGCGAACCGATCCGGGAACACCTGGTAGAGCACGGCGTCGTCCAGCCAGGCCGGCGGGGCCGGAAACGCCACCAGGCGATGGTCGGCAGCGTCGGGCACGTCGTGGCCGAACTCCCCGGCCTGGTTGACCCAGGTCGTGCCACGGGCGCCGGTGACCAGGAACCGATAGCCACTGACCGGGTTGCGCACCGACACGGTGCCCGCCCACATGTCGTCGCCACGATCCGTGCCGGCACGCGTCAGCCTCGCCATGTGGGGTTCGGCATCGGGTGTCGTGCGCAACCAGACCTCGTCGACGCCTGCCGCGGTCGCGGCCGGGACGCGCAGTCGGACCTCGACGTCGTCGCCCAGCGACGGTGCGTCCGTGGCCGCGTACAGCGCGGATCCGTCGTGATGGGGGCGGGCGAGGTCGTCACCAGGAACCATGCAGCACCCTTGCGGATCGTGGATGCCGTCCCGATGCGACACGGCAGCGACCCCAGTGTGGCCTGCCGGGCGCACACGCGCCCGCACGAGTGCGGGCGGTGGGATTCGAACCCACACGAGCTTGCGCTCGGGGGCTTTTAAGGCCCCTCTGTCTGCCAGTTCCAGCACGCCCGCGTGCCCCGAACCTACTTCGGCTCGCCCCCCCGCAACGCATCAGTCCGGCCGGGAGCGGGCGCGAACGATCGTGAAGACGCCCACTCCGACCACGAAGGGGCCGATCATCGCCCACAAGGGAACGCCCGACATGAACGACCCGCCGATCCATCCCAGCCCCTGGCCGGTCCAGACCAACCCGATCAGCACGGCGACAACGCCGAGTCCTGCCTGCAGCCAGTTCATCAGTGGGCTCCGTTCAGGGTGGGCATGGCCATGCCGTCGAGTGGTGCCGTCGAGTGGCTCACACGCTCTGGTCCGGTGTGCCGGCATCGCCAGCCACGCCCGTGTCCGGCACGAGGCGGACCAGCGGCCCATCGGTGAACAGGCCGTCCGGAACCTCCACGCCGACCGAGGCCCACAGTCCAGGGGGGATGCCCAGGTCTGCGAGGTAGAGATCGCCGACGTACGGCGACACGATCCGTTCGGCAAGTCCCTGCTTGGGCAGTCCCACGGTCACCGTCACGTCGGCGGTCACGCCAGGTCCGCGCAAGCCGATGTCACCGCCGAGCCCGGACGGCAGGTCGATGGACACGACGCGGGACGTATGGGCTCGCAGCCATGATGCCGCCTCTGCCGCGGCTCCCCGCAATGGCGGATCGGCGCCCAGGCCGACCATGGCGTCGACGACGCCATCGCCGGGCGCGGTGGTGTCGAAGTCGGCGTCCGCGACGGTCGTCACCGGGATGCCGGCCGCCTCGAGCACGGCCAGTTGACCACCAACGGCCACCGTCCCGTGTTCGCTGGTCAGGACCACCGAGACGTCGGCGCCGGCCGTGGCCAGCAACCGGGCGGCGACCAGGCCGCCCGCGCCGTTGCCACCCGGCCCGACCAGGACGGTGATCGTGGCGCCCTGCAGCGATGCGGGCGCAAGCAACCGCCGCATGGCGTGGGCGACGCCGCGACCGGCGTGCTCGGACATCGCCGCCAATGGCCACCCCGCGGCGTTCGCGGCGGCGTCGATCGCGCGCATCGTGGCGACGTCGATGACCGGCACCGAAGACAACGTCCGGGTCGGCAGGTCACCTTCCAGCAGGTTGCGCGGCACCTGCATGGGCATGTCCTCCCACGGTCGCACCTTGCGTTCGTCGTCGAAGCCACTTGGGTGTTCGTCGTCGTGCCAACCGGGGGCCACGACGTCCAGGAGTTGACTGACCGTCATGGCGGTGGCGCCCCACAACAGGTCATCGTCCAACTGCCACGCCCAGGTACCACCGCCCGCCGACAACGGCACGCTGCGCCACTGCGCGCGATCCACGAGGTGGACCAACGGCACGTGCAGGATGTGGTCGACCTCGGTCGGGTTGGCCTGCAGGTCGTGGGGATGCGCCCAGCGGGCCAGCACGGGCGCCACCCAGAACCGCGACGGGGGGATGTAGAAGACGGGTCCTCTTCCGATCACCTCCACCGAGGACGGATCGAGGTCGATCTCCTCGTTGGCCTCGCGCAGGGCAGCCTCGACGACCGTTTCGCCGGGGTCGACGCGTCCACCGGGAAACGAGACCTGGCCGGGATGCGAGCGCATGTCCCGCCGGCGCCGCGTGAGCACCAGTTCGGGACCGCTGGGCGTGTCGCGCACCAGCACCAGCACGGCACCGACCTTGGCCGTCGCAGGGACCGACACGACGTCCTCGTCGAGGGCGGCAAGGGCAGCACGGGCCCGCGGCCACAGTGCATCGAAGACCTGCGTGGTCACGTCCGATCCCGTCATGTCGTGGCTGCCGCCGTGCCCGAGGGCTGCGGCGGCGACGGTAGCGGCATGCCGCGAGTAGGGTCCCGATGCAGACATGCGCAGACAGGAGTCTCCGTGCTTGCAATCGCGGCATTCCTCGCAGCGGTCGTGGTGGTCGCGGTGGTCTCGCGACGCTTCGTCGACGGGCCCATCACGCCCCCGGCACTCATGATCATCGCCGGCGGGGCAACCGGCCTGGCCGTCGGTTCGTCTGGTCCGGAACGATCCGTCCTGATCCTGCTGGCCGAGGTCACGCTCGCGATCGTGCTGTTCAGCGACGCCAGCCGGGTGTCGCTGACATCGCTGCGGCACAGCTCGTTGCCGGGCCGCCTGCTCTTGCTGGGTCTGCCCCTGTCGATGTTGCTGATCACGTCGATGGCGATGCTCACTCTGGACCTGGAACTCGGTCCGGCACTGTTGCTGGGCGCGGCCCTGTCGGCCACCGACGCCGCCCTGGCCGGGATCATCGTGAAGGCCCGGTCGCTGCCGCGGCGGCTGCGCCAGGCAATCAATGTCGAGTCCGGCCTCAACGATGGACTTGCGACCCCGATCGTGACGATCTCGATCGCCCTGATGATCGGCGAGGCGGACGACATCACACCCCAGGCGATCGGGGGTGAGATCCTGGTCCTGATCGCGACCGCCGCCCTGATCGGCGCCGTCATCGGGACCCTTGGGGGGTGGCTGCTGCGATGGGGTCGCAGTCACGACCTCGTCGACGAGATCTGGGCACAGCTCGCCACGCTGACCGTGATCGGCCTGGTCACGACCGTCTCGATCGGTCTGGAAGCCGTGACCTTCGTCGCCGCGTTCGTCGCCGGCCTGGCATTCCGGCAACAACTGGGTGACACGGTCGACGAGGTCAGCTCCTACACCGAGGACACCGCCGAGTTGCTGACCATCGGGGCGTTCTTCCTGTTCGGGCTGCTGCTGCCCGGGATCGGTCTGGGCCCCGTCCGGTTGTCGGACGTCGTCTTCGCGTTGTTCGCGCTCACCATCGCACGGATGCTCCCGGTCGCCATCGCCATGCTCGGCACGCACGACGCATGGCAGACGGTGGCGATGATTGGCTGGTTCGGACCGCGCGGTCTGGCCACGGCGCTGTTCGGCCTGATTGCGTTGGAGGAGGCGGGTGCAGCCGTGCCACCACGTGCCATCTTGGTGTTGGCGCTCACCGTCGGGGCCAGCATCGTGGCACACGGTGCCACTGCCGCGCCGTTGACACGTCGCTACGCCGCCTGGGCCCAGCGCCGGGCTGCTGCCACAGACCTGCCCGTCGACCCGATCCATCGTCCGGGCGACACCGACATGCCGATCGGGCGTGTCCGGCGATGACCCACGGCCCCGCCCAGGGGGGGCAACGTCCGGCGAGTCGACGGCACCACCTGCCCCACTCGGAACATCAGTCGAACGGCCACAACGCGGCCACGCCGTCCATCACGTCGCGCATGGACACGGTGACGTCCGGGCGCCCCAACAGGTCGATCAACTCGTCGAGGATGATGGCGCCGGCCGCGATGACGTCTGCTCGGCCCGGATTCATGGGCCCGATCGCCAGCCGGTCCGCGGCACTGCGACCCACCAGATCCCGGGTCAGCGTTGCCAGCCGCGATGCCGTGAGGACGTGACCGTCGAGTCGTTCGAAGGTGCTGTCCTCGCCGTCACCCAGGTCGAGTCCAGCCAACGTCGTCGCGGTCCCGGCCACGGCCACGAGGTGCACGGTCCGCGGATCGTCGAGGTCGAGGTGGGCCAGGCCGTCGGTGAGGATGTCCCGGGCGGTCGCGCGCGCAGCATCGACCTGGATGGAGGTGGGCGGGTCGTCGTCCAGGCATCGCTCGGTCAAGCGGACGGTGCCCAGTTGGGTCGACGTGCCACGCAACTGCCGGGTCGTGCCGGGCACGCCCGTGACCAACTCGGTGGACCCGCCACCGATGTCGACGACGACGACCTGGGTCTCCTCGTCCAGCGGTTCCAACTCGCTCGTCGCTCCCACGAACGAGGCGGCGGCTTCCTGGTCACCGGTCAGGACGGTCGGGGTGACACCGGCCAGCTCATGGACGGCGGCGACGAAGACGTCGCGGTTGTCAGCGTCGCGGACCGCCGACGTGGCGATGACCACGACCTCGGAGGCCGTGACGCCGGCGGCACGCCACTCGTCGGCGTAGTCCGCGATGGTCGACGTGGTCCGCTCGATCGCGGCCGGATCCAGCCTCCCGGTGGCGTCCACGCCCTGGCCGAGCCGCGTGACGCGCTCGCGGTGCGTCGGCGCTGTCGCGGGGTCGGGACGCAGCCACAGCCGCGTCGAGTTCGACCCGCAGTCCACCACCGCCCGCACGAATGTCATGGCGGCGTGGGGAGGTCGTCGGGCAGGTCCTCCGGGGTCACGCACGGTCCGGCACACGGCACGGGTCGCGCCGCCTCCATCGTCCACTCGCCGACGGGCGAGTCGTTGGTTGCCAGCCCATGACCGGCGTGGACGTGCAGGCACTTGACGTACTTGGGGTTGCCACCGGCCCAGGGGTTGCCCGGCAAGGGCCCGCCGAACTCGTCTCGCAGCTCGCGATACCGGTCCTGGGCGGCCTCGTGCGCGGCCTGGAAGTCGGCGTCGGCCTCGAGGCGTTCGTTGATGCCGACCATGCTGCGGTCGGCTTCGAGCCGACCGATCTGTGACCGCAGGGCGGGACAGGTCTGCCAGAACAGGGTCGGGAACGGCGTGCCGTCCGGGAGACGGGCATCGACGCGGATCACCGTGGGCAGCCCCCAGGCGCAGCGATGCACCACTGCAGAACGCCCTCGCGCCGGTCGTCCGATCTGGACCGAGACGACCGCGCGCTCCACCTCGTCGGCGTACGGAAGGTCACGACTGCGCTCGATCGACGCGTCCGGATCGACCACGACGGGGTCGGCTGCGGTCGCGCCGGGGGGAATCAAGCCATCGTCGCGACCCAACGACGCCAGCGACCCGTGATCGCTGGCGTGGGAGTTCGGCGCCGACAGTGGTGGACCGTCAGGCTCCGAGTGATCGTGATCCGAGAGGGTCAGAGTCGACCGCGACGCTGGCGACGCGCCTCACCCTGGATCATCTGCGACTTGTGCATGAAGCGACGCAACTTCTTGTTGAAGTCCTTGTCGAGCTTGGGTCGCAGGTTGGGGGTTTCCTCGTCGCGCCAGTCCGGATCGGCCTGCTTGATCGACAGGTCGACCTTGCCGTCCTCCTTGACGTCGAGGATCTTGACGTCGACCTCGTCACCCTCCGCCAGGTAGGCGTAGATGTTCTCCACGAAGTCGGCATCGACCTCCGACACGTGGACCAGTCCAGTGACCGGACCGTTCTCGGTGGCGATTTCGACGAAGGCCCCGTACTCCTCGAGGCGGACGACCTTGCCCTTGATGATGTTTCCCTGCAGCGCAACCAACTCCTTTGGCAACCCGGTCGTCGACGCCCCGACGACTTCCGAATGCATGGCGTGACCGGCAACGGGCCGGTACGGATGGTGGTGGGCGGATCCGGCAGCGGCGAAATGGCGCCGGTGCCGATGATCCATTGGGGCGATGCGGGCGCGAGGCCCACATGCGCAAGGTATTGCCTGCACAGGAGTTGGGCAAACGCCCGTCCTCGCCCGTCCTCGCTGCGCTCGGACGGGTTGGAGTTCCTCGCTGCGCTCGGAACGTCCAGCCTGAGCCTCCGCCGTGTGCTCGCTGCGCTCGGACGGGTTGGAGTTCCTCGCTGCGCGCGGAGGGTGGAGTTCGCCTGACGCAGCGACAGCGAGTTCACCAGCGCCGACGGCGCGCCAGCCTAGGATTCGGAGGAGCGACGCGTACCGGACGCGTTGGTCCCAGGGTGGCGGCGATGACGAGGACAGGCTCGAGTGCACCCATGCACCTCCGCGTGCTCGGGCCACCAGTGATCCATGGCACCGACGACATCACCGTCACCGGCCCCCGTTCCATCGCGCTCGTCGAACTCCTGTGCCTGCATCGCAATGCGGCCGTGTCCACCGACCGGATCGCCGAGGTCCTGTGGAGCGACCGCCTGCCGGGCAACGTCGACAACGCGATCCAGGCGAGGGTCGCGGCCCTGCGACGTGCCTTCGCCCGGGCGGGGGCGGCCGACCCGATCGTGACCGAGGAGCGCGGCTACCGGCTGGACGTCGACCCGGGTGGCGTCGACGTGGATCGATTCGAACAACTCGTCGCAGACGGCCGTCGCCACGTGGGCGCCGGCGACAACGACGCCGCTGCGGACGTCCTCCGCGCCGCCCTGCGCCTGTGGGAGGCAGCGCCGTACGCCGCCCTGCCTGACGACCCCGTGGCGCGTGGAGAAGTCGCCCGGCTCGAAGAGCTTCGAGTCGCCGCCCAACGCCGCTGCCTGACAGCAGACCTGGCCCTCGGTCGCACCGACGCGGTGATCGCCGAGGCCAGTCGACTCGTCGGCCTCCACCCCTTCGACGAGGACCTCCACGCCCTGTTGATCACGGCGCTGTACAGGGCCGGACGCCAGACCGATGCGCTCGAAGCCCACGGCGCGATCACGCGACGACTGCGTGATGAACTCGGCGTCGACCCGGGTCCGGCGCTGCAGCAGCTCCACCAGCAGGTGCTGCGCCACGACCACGGGCTCGGCCCGGTTCCTGGCCCAGATGGCGCGGACGATGGCGCGTCCGGGTCGGCCCGCGTCCTGCCACGACCGCTGTCGGAACTCGTCGGACGCACGAGTGAACTCGAAGCGCTGGAGCGGCTCTGCGGCGAGCACCGGCTGGTCACCCTCACAGGTCCGGGCGGGATCGGCAAGACGCGACTGGCCATCGCGGTGGCACAGCGCCTGGTCGACGCCATGGAGGTTGACGCACACCTGGTCGAACTCGGGCCCGTGCCTCGCCCGGCAGCGGTCCTGGACGCCGTGGCCAGGGCGATCGGCATCTCCTCGGCACCGACCGACCCGACCGGTCGGCCCGTCGCCCCGCTGGCACAGCGCGTCGTACGCGGTGTCCGAGATCGGGCACTCGTGGTCGTGGTCGACAACTGCGAGCATGTCCTGGACGGGGCGGTCGAGGCAGTCGAGCTCTTGCTCGATGCCGGTGCCGAGATCCGGGTCATTGCCACCAGCCGCGAGGGCCTGCGGATCGCCGGTGAACACCTGTGGCCCGTGACTCCCCTTGCGCTGCCGCCACCGGGCACCTGCGACCCCGACGAGGTGGCCCAGGTCGCATCGGTGCGCCTGTTCAGCGACCGTGCCCGGGCCGCCTCGCCGGCCTTCGTCCTCGACGCCCACACCGCACCCGCGGTGGTCGAGCTCGTGAGGCGGTTGGACGGGCTCCCCCTGGCGATCGAGCTCGCTGCGGCCCGGCTGTCGTCGGTCACCCTGCCAATGCTGGTGGACAGGCTGGGGGATCGCTTCGCCCTGCTCACCGGGGGTGCCCGGACGGCCACGCGGCGACAGCAGACGCTGGAGGCGGTGATCGACTGGAGCCATGACCTGCTCGACACGCGCCAACGGGCCGTGTTCCGCCGGATCGGCGTGTTCAGCTCACCGGCAGAGGTCGATGCAGCCGAGGCCGTGTGCGCCGACACGGACGTCCCGACCAGGTCCGTGCTCCCGGTCCTCGCAGAGCTCGTGGACAAGTCCCTGGTCACGTTGGACACGACCGGGCCGTCACCTCGCTACGGCATGCTCGAGACGATCCGGACCTACGCCCGGCAGCGGCTCGACGCGGACCACGCCAGGGCTCCGCGTGATCGACACCTTGCGTGGTACGACGAGCTTGCTGCAAGCGCAGCGACGGGAGTGCGAGGTGGAGAGCAGGTGGCATGGCTGGACCGATTGGACCGCGAGCATGCCGACCTGGTGGCAGCGACCAGGTGGGCCATCCGGACCGAGGCCGGACGTGCCCTGCGCATGTGCAACAACCTCGCATGGACGTGGTGGCTGCGCGACCACGGCGCCGAGGGCATCGACCTGCTCGTCGCTGCCGTCGACGCGTCGACGGAGGAGCTGGGCGACGCGGCCGGCGCAGATCGCGCTGTGGCAGGTGCCTGGTTGGCATTCCTGCTGCTGTTCCAGCGGTCGACGCCGGACGCGATCCACGACGTGCTGGCCCGGGTGCGGGCAGAAGCACGTGTCTCGTCGCTGGACGACCAGGCCGCTGCCATCGTCGGGATCATCGGGGGGTTCGTTGACCTGGCCGCGAACGGCGACCCCGAGGTCGCACTCCAGGCGATCGAGGCCGGCGAACGCCACGCGGCGCGGGCCGGCGACGAGTGGGCCCTGGCGGCCGCGGCATACTGCCGCGCCGAAGCGCTGGGGACGCTCGGTCGAGCCGACGAGGCGGTCCAGCAGGCACGTCGAGCCGCCGACATCGCGGCATCGACCGGCGACCGGTGGGGACAATTCCAGTCCCACCAGTGGCAGGGCATGCATGCCGCACTGACCGGCGGGTACGCAGCAGCCGTCAGCCACTACGACCAGGCAGCCTCCCTGGCGGACCAGCTGGGGCTCGGTGACCTGGCATCCGGGCTCGGGGCCCGGCGCGCGATGGCTCGCATGCTGGACGGCGAACTCGACGCTGCCAGGCAGGACCTCGAGACCGTCCTGGACGCACTGGGCGGCGCCGACCCGATCGCAACCGGGGTGACCCACCACGCCCTGGGCCAGGTGGCCCACCGCCAGGGCGACGACGCCACGTCGATCGACCACCACGAGGTTGCCCTGGCGCAGTTCTCCTCGATCGGCGAGGATGGAGCCTGCGGCGAGGTGCACGCCCACATCGCATTCAGCCGGGCGCACCTCGGGGACATGGCCGGGGCCACGGCCGACGCACGCCGAGCACTTGACCTCACTCGTCACGACGACCCCTTGAGCATGGCCCTGGCAGCCGAGGGTGCTGCCGCCGCTGCGGCACGCACAGCACCCGACCTCGCGGCCCGGTTCCTCGGACGTGCCGCCGCCCTCCGCGAGGGGCAGGGCCTTCCGCTGGTTGCCGGCGAGCGCCACGACGTCGCCATCGTCGAGGCGCAGGTCAGGCACCTGGCTGGCGAGGATGTCCTGGTCCGGGGCATGGCAACGGGCGCAACCGTCGAACTCGATCGGTTGGCCACCGAACTCGACCAGGTGCAGGGGTCCGGCGACGAGTCGCGGCAGCGCTGACACGGGGCGCGCGGCCGCGTCAGCGCCACGTCAGGGCGCCATCAGGACCATGGGCAAGGCTGTCTCCAACCAAACAGGAGGAGACCACCCATGACGTCCCACGCTGTCCAGATCCGTGACCTCGTCAAGACCTATCCCACGCCCGAAGGTGACAAGTTCAACGCCGTCGACGGCCTGTCGCTCGACGTGCGGACAGGCGAGGTCCTCGCCGTCCTCGGTCCGAACGGGGCCGGCAAGACCACGACGATGGAGATCACCGAGGGCCTGACCGCTGCGACCGCGGGCGAGGTGTCGGTCCTCGGCCTCGACGTCCGGCGCCACCTCCCCGAGATCAAGCAGCGCATCGGGGTGCAACTGCAGGCCTCGTCGTACTTCGAGCACCTCACCCTCGAGGAGATCCTGGCACTGTTCGGGTCCTTCTACGACCAGCGCATCGAACCGACGGAACTGCTGGAACGCGTCGGACTGGTCGACAAGCGCCGCGCACTGGTCGGGCACCTGTCGGGAGGCCAGGCCCAGCGCTTCTCGATCGTGGCGGCACTCGTCAACGATCCGGAGGTGGTCTTCCTCGACGAGCCGACCACCGGACTCGATCCCCAGGCCCGCCGGAACCTGTGGGACCTGGTCCAGTCGATCAACACCGATGGCACGACGGTCGTCCTCACGACCCACTCCATGGAGGAGGCAGAGTTCCTGGCCGACCGCGTCGCCATCATCGACCGCGGGCGCCTGATCGCCCTCGACGCGCCGAGCGCGTTGATCGGTTCGCTCGCCGGGCGCCAACGGATCCGGTTCACCCTGCCGACGAACGTTGCCGACACCGGCCTTTCGACGCTTCCCGGGGTCATCGACATGCATGCCCGACGCAACGGGCAGGCGGCCTACGAACTGACCATCGACAGCCCACAGGACGCCGTTCCCGGCCTGTTCCGGTGGGCCGAGGCCAACGACACCACCCTCGGCGACATCCGCATCGAGTCAGCCACCCTCGAAGACGTCTTCCTCTCCCGTACCGGGAGCAGATTGCGCGACTGACCATGTGAAGCGAGCATCCCACGACCCACTGTCGCCCGACGACCCACCCCACAACACCACTGCCGCCACCGGCTGACCAACCAAGGAGACTCCAATGCGCGCCACCACCAACCTGTTCATCGCCAGCCTCAGGATGCTGCTTCGCGATCGAGCTGCCCTGATGGGCACGATCGTCTTCCCGCTGATCTTCGTGCTCGTGTTCGCCCTGTTCGACCTCAACCTCGCCGGCGGCACCATCGAGGTCGCAGTCGACGGCCAACTCGACTACTTCGACTTCGTCCTGCCGGGACTCCTCGCCATGGGCCTGATGAACTTCACCATGGTCGGCATCGCCGGTTCCGTCGCCCGCTTCCGCGAACTGCGCATCCTGCGGCGCATGACCGTCACGCCCATCGCCCCGGGCACGTTCATCGTGGCCCAGGTGGCAGCCCGCCTGGTCCTGGCCCTCGGCCAGGTCCTGATCATGCTCGGCCTCGGCATCGCACTCGGCGCAACCGTGGTGGGCAACCCGCTGTGGCTGCTGGTGCTTGCCACCCTTGGCAACCTGACGTTCCTGAGCCTGGGATTCGCCGTGGCCGGACGCACGACGAGCGTCGACGCCGCGAACAACCTCGCCGGGCTCGCCACCGCCCCGCTGATGTTCCTGTCCGGCATGTTCTTCCCCATCGAGTCGCTGCCGACCGCCGTCCAGCGAATCGCGGATGTCCTTCCCATCACGCCACTGATCCAGACCATGCGGCAGGTGGCGCTCGAGGGTGCCGACATGGCCCAACTCGGCACCCCGCTGTTGATCCTCGCGGCGTGGGTCCCCGTCAGCCTCCTGCTGGCCCGATCGTCGTTCCGCTTCCAGGACGCATGACGCCACGACTCGCGGCGCTCGGACGGGCGGCCAGACGATTCGCTACCGACTGAAGGCTGCCAGCAGCCGTGACCACCACGACGTGGGCTGGCCCGCCTCGTCGACGACGACGGTGACCGCCGGCTCGGGGTCGGCCGGCGGCACCAGCGAATAGGCGACCTGGCCGGGGCGGGCATAGCCCAACTGTTCCCGTGCCAACACCTCGATGTGTTCCGGATCGGTCAGGTCGCTGGCGCGCTGCTCCAGCGCGGCATTGGCCGCGTCCAGGGCGGCCAGTTGCTGCTGGGCCAGTTCGACTCGACCACGCTGTTCGAGGAACGACTGGGTCGGCCCGACCAGGACCAGCGCTGCCAACACGAGGATGCTGGCCAGGCCCAACCACAGGGCGCGATCGCCGGCCAACGCACGCCGAACACGTTCGATGCCCAGGTGGGCAGCGTCGTCGACCCTGCGAGCCGCGTGCTGGACGGGGACGGGTGCGACGTCCTCGCGACCGCGCACGCGTCGCTTCGATGCCGACCGCACGTAGCGCCACTTCTCGACCCGACTCATGTCGGATGTGGGGCGCAGTTGGGTGCTCATGCGAGGCCCGACCGGGGAAAGGCGGCATGGCCGGCGTAGCGGGCCTGGTCGCCAAGACGTTCCTCGATCCGCAACAACTGGTTGTACTTGGCAACACGGTCGCTGCGCGCCGGGGCCCCCGACTTGATCTGGCCGGCGTTGGTGGCCACCACCAGGTGCGCGATCGTCGAGTCCTCGGTCTCGCCCGACCGGTGCGACACCATGCACGTGTAGCCGGCCCGGTGGGCCAACTCCATCGTGCGGAACGTCTCGGTGAGCGTGCCGATCTGGTTGACCTTGACCAGGATCGAGTTGGCAACCCCCAGGTCCAGGCCGCGCTGCAGGCGGTCGACGTTGGTCACGAACAGGTCGTCGCCAACGATCTGGATGCGGTCGCCGGAACGGTCGGTGTGGGCCTTCCAGCCGTCCCAGTCCTCCTCGTCCATGCCGTCCTCGATCGACACGATCGGGTAGGACTCGGTGAGTTCGGCCAGGAACTCCGCGTTTTCCTGTGACGTCAGGGAGCGTCCCTCGCCGGTGAGTTCGTAGGAGCCGTTGTCGAAGTACTCGCTGGAGGCGGGGTCCAGCGCGAGCGCGATGTCGGCGCCCGGCTCGTAGCCGGCCGCCTCGATCGCCTCGACGATCAGGTCGAGCGCGGCGCGGTTGGTTTCGAGGTCCGGCGCAAAGCCACCTTCGTCACCCAGTCCGGTGGACAGACCGCGCTGCGACAGGACCGACTTCAACGTGTGGTAGACCTCGGCACCCATCCGGACGGCTTCCCGGAAGGATGGCGCTCCCACCGGCGCGATCATGAACTCCTGCAGGTCCACGTTGGACTCGGCGTGCGAACCCCCGTTGACGATGTTCATGCACGGCACCGGCAACACGTGCGCCGAGGGACCGCCGAGGTACTGGTACAGCGGCAGTCCACACGAGTCGGCGGCCGCACGTGCGACCGCCAGCGAGACGCCCAGCATGGCGTTGGCACCGAGGTTGGACTTGTCCGACGTCCCATCGATCTCGACCAGCAGCGCGTCCAGGGCCTGCTGGTCGACGACCGAGCGGCCCAGCACCGCATCGGCGATGGTGTCGTTGACGTTGGCCACCGCCGTGGTGACTCCCCTGCCCAGGTAGCGCTCACCGCCGTCGCGCAACTCGACTGCCTCGAACTCGCCGGTGGAGGCACCTGACGGCACCATCGCACGGCCGAACGCGCCATCATCGGCGGTCACCTCAACCTCAACCGTAGGGTTACCTCGTGAGTCGAGGATTTCGCGCGCGTGCACGTCGGCAATGCGGGCAGAGAAGTCCATCTCGGAGACCTTGGGTTCGTGTCGGCGTGCCACTCCCGGCGAGCAACACCCCCAACCATAGGCCCATCACCCTCGTCAGCACAACTGTCAGCCACCAGGCGATGCCCAACAACGCGGCCATGACGTCCTGGAACGGTCACCGATCCCAACCCTTGAGTTCTGGTCAAGGGCTCGGGATGCGTCCTGAAGCCGTCCGTTCGGCCCACTCTGCTGCTTCCGGCTCGAGTTCCCAGACCCGCAGTGCGGCGGCCGCGGCTCCGGCGGCGACTGCGGCCCAGGCCACCCCACGACGCAGACCCGCTGGACCCGATGGTGCGCTGACCATTCCCACCAGCGCGGCAAAGCCCGCCGACCCCGCGACGATCGCCCATGCCGGAGGAGGCGGTCCGGCCACCTCGGCGTCGGTGCCGGGCAGGTCCCACCCGTCCAACGGGTCACGGTCCGACGGCGGTGCCGGTTCGGCAGATTTCTCGACGGGATGGTCGGGTGGACGCACCGACGCCGTCCCGGAGGTGTCCTGGGCAGCACACGTGACGCAGGCATCGGCGGTCAACTGCTCAGCCGGTACGGCGCGCGCGCACCGAGGGCAGGTGGCCAGGGTGATGTCGCTCACGGTCAGTCCTTCCCGAACCGTCACGGTCCGAATCGGCGAGTCTAGAAACCTGCGGCCCGTACCTCGTCCAGCAGGTCCTGCCATGCCGACGTGGTGGTCGGCGACGCCGACCGACGTTGCGCACGACGTCCGGCGGCCTCGAACTGGGCCACCAGGTCAGTGACCCTGCCACGCAGCACGGCGTCGGCGTCACGCCCGATCGCTCGGGCCAGCATCGTGAAGGCCAACGCCAACTCCCCCAGTGCCTCGTCGAGCGCGCCATCGAGGCCGTCCTCGACGGCCGAGCCGCCGAAGCCCGGACCGGGTTCGGCAAGCGCGAGGACCTCGGCGACTGCTGCAGCCAACAGGTCGCCGGCGCCGGCCACGTCAGGCGCATAGCCCTGGCTCGCAGCGCGCGACAACACCTTGTCGGCCAGGGCCAGGGAAGGCAGCGACCGTGGTACGCCGTCGAACACGCCCGTTCGATCCGGCTTCTCGGTGGCCTTGATCGCCTCCCAGTTGGCCTTGACCTCCTCTGCGTCGGTCACCTCCACCTCGCCGAAGACGTGCGGATGGCGACGCATGAGCTTGTCGGTGATGCCCGCAGCCACGGCGTCGACGTCGAACGCCCGTCGTTGCTGGGCAAGCCGGGCGTGGAACACCACCTGCATCAGGACGTCGCCGAGTTCCTCGACCATGGCCGTGTCGTCACCCGCGGTGATGGCGTCGATGGCCTCGTAGGTCTCCTCGACCAGGTGCGGCGCGAGGGTCTGGTGGGTCTGTTCGAGATCCCATGGGCATCCGTCGTCGGGGTCGAGCAGGCGGTCCATCACCCCGACGAGGTCCAGCAGGGCCAGTCCGCGTGGCGCACCGACCAGGAAGACCCATTCGACCTCGACATCTGCATCGCGGGTCGCGGCGATGCCGATCTCGCGTGCCAGGGCGTCGTCGTCCGGCGGCAGCAGCACCACGACGTGGTCGTGGGAACGTGCCGTGTCCAGGAGGCCGCGAACGAGGTCGTCGCGGGGCGTTGGCGGTGGGGCCAGGAGGTCTCGGCCGATGGTCGGCTCGGGTGGCGCGGGCTGGATCGCGGCGACCTCGATGCCCAGCCCTCCCACCGCTGCCGCCACCGGATGCGAGTCGGGATCGATCGCCACGACCAGGTGCGCGGATGTCAGCGCCTGCCAGGCGACGGCCGGCAGCAGGCCCGGCAGGGACGCCGCCGATTCGACCATCACCAATCGCGGCAGGTCGGCAGCGGCCGCCCACGACGCCGGCAGCGCATCCTGGGCTGCCGAGTCGTCGAGGTCCCCGGCAGGAGTGGTCACTGGTCGCTGGTGTCCTCGGTGGACTGGGCCGGCGCGGTGGCGTCGGTCCCGGCGGGCGCGTCGGGAGCCTCACCGACGGCCTCCTCCGCAACGACACCGCCGATCTCGCCATCCCACACCCCGATGCGCGCCGGCACGATCACGTCGGCTTCGGCGAAGGCGGTCGACAACAGGTCCTGGGCGGTGCCCTGCGCGGCCTGCTGGCGCAGCTGCGGTTCGAGGTCCTCGTAGGACTGGACGGTCAGCGAGTCGACGCGCAGCACGTGGAAGCCGAACTCGGTCTCGACCGGATCCGTCACCTCACCGATCTCGGCCGTGCGTGCGGCCTCGGCGAAGGGCTCGACGAAGGTTGCCAGCGGCACGTCGGCGCCAAGTGCGCCGCCGTTGGCGGCCGAACCCGGGTCGGTCGAGACGTCGGCGGCGACCTCCTCGAACGACTCGCCACCGGCGATCCGGGTGATGGCGTCGACGGCTTCGACCTCGGTGTCGACCAGGATGTGGCTGATCGTGGCCACCTCGGTCTGGCCGGTCGCCTCCAGCTCGTCGTACGCCGCCTGGATCTCCTCGTCGGGCACGTCGTCGCCGGCCTCGACGTAGAGCTCCTGGACAAGGGCGTTGGGAAGCAGGACGTAGGTGAGGTAGTCCTCGTCACTCATCCCGAACTGCTCGGTCTCGGCAGCCACCTGCTCGGCGTTCTCGTCACGCAGGGCGGCGATCTCGTCGTCGCTCAACTCGATGCCCTCGTCCGCCGCCAGGTCGGTGGCGATGACCGACTGGATCAGGCTGGACAGGACGCTGCGCTCGAGTTCGACCGTCTCGGGTGCATCGGGTGCCTCGGACCCCTCGGCCGGAGGCGCCGACACGGCCGTGACGATGCCGTCCAGCACGTCGGCCGGGATCTCCTCACCGTTCACCTCGGCCGCGACGTCCTCGGGCAGCAGAGAGTCCGCGCCGTCGCCGCAGGCGGCAACTCCAAGGGCGAGGACCAGGGGGATGGCCAGGGCAGCAGAGCGACGAAACACGAACGTTCCTTGGAGATTGGTTCCTCGAACACCCGGAACCAGGGACCTGGCGGGCGCCGAATGGCTGGCTCGGCATGGTATCGGTGTCGCGAACACCCCCCCGCCGCAGGCTGTGTGGCCGAGCGGCCAGTCCCCCCGGACACCGGGCCCTGCCGCCGCCCAGCGTGCTAGAGCGCGGAGTCCGCCCGGCCGAGGTGTTCGACGAGGCTGCCCCCGACGACGTGGAAGTGCAGGTGGAAGACGGACTGGCCGCCCTCGGCACCCACGTTCGTGGCGACCCCGTACCCGTCGGCGACACCCTCGTGGTCCGCGACCGACTGGGCCAGCGCCAACGATCCGGCCAGGACCTCGGCATCGCCGTCGCCATCAAGGGCGAGGTCGTGCAGCGACCTGACGTGTTGGCGTGGGATCACCAGCAAGTGGACCCTGGCAACCGGGTTGATGTCCCGGATGGCGATCGCGTGGGCGTTGTCGGCGATGATCTCTGACGGGACGGATCCCGCGACGATGCCGCAGAACAGGCAGTCGGGTTCGGGGGCCACGAAACATCTCCTGGCAGGTCGGCGATGCCGACACGGGGCGGGTGGTGGGCATGGGCGACACCCCACGAGCCTAGGAGACCCGCCCGATCTCGCGGTGCGACCACCACCCAGTGGGCGATCTCGGCGGCGGTCGGGTGCTCAGTCGGCGAACTCGGCCAGCAGCGGGGCGTGGTCGGATGGCTTGGGGCCCTTGCGGAACTCGCGGTCGATGCCGGCCGTCTCGAGATCGTTCACCAGGCCCTCGGTGGCCAGGACGAGATCGATGCGCAGCCCGTTGCCCTTGTGGAAGTTGCCGGCGCGGTAGTCCCACCACGTGTAGGCGGCGCCGGTCGGATGGAGGTGGCGGACCACGTCGACCCACCCGGAGTCCAGCATCGCCCGGAGGCGGTCACGTTCAGCCTCGGTCACGTGGGTGGACCCGACGAACAGGGCGGGGTTCCAGACGTCCTCGTCGGTCGGCGCGATGTTGAAGTCGCCGCCGACGATCGCGGGGCCCATGGCGGCGACGACGTCCAGCCGAGTTGCCAGGGCATCGAGCCATGCCAACTTGATGGGGAACATCGGATCATCGGGACTGCGCCCGTTGACGACGTAGGCGCTGGCGACGCGAACCCCGTCGACGGTCGCCTCGATCCAGCGAGCATCGTCGGGCAGCGGCGAATCCGGCAGACCGAACTGGATCGAGGACTCGTCGAGGTCGCGGTCATTGCGCACGAGCAGGGCGACCCCGGCCCAACGACCGCCGGAGTGGTCGACGGCCTGGTAGCCCAGGGCGGCAAGTTCGAGGTGGGGAAACTGCTCGGGTGACGTCTTGGTCTCCTGCAGGGCGACGACATCGGGTTCGTGGCGCCGGAGCAACTGCTCCACCCGCGGCATGCGCGCACGCAGCGAGTTGACGTTCCAGGTGACGAACTTCACGACACGAGTCCTTGGCGGCCGGGATGTGGGACCAACGGGGTTCGCACAGCGGACAGGCACTGCCGACGTGCACTGCAGCGACGCTAGCGTGACCGGTCGCAGCCCAGGACGGAGCACACCATCGCTGCTGATCCTTCCCTTCCCACCGTCGTCGACCACCTCACCCGACTGGTCGCCTTCGACACGACGTCGCTGACGCCCAACCTCGACCTGGTCACCCATGTCACCGACACCTTCGAGGGCCAGGCCAGCGACGTCGTCGTGCAACCCTGCGACGACGGCACCCGTGCCAACGTGTTCGCACGGTTCGGGCCCGCCGCTCCCGACGGGGTGGTGTTGTCGGCCCACACCGACGTCGTGCCGGTCGCCGGACAGGACTGGGATTCCGACCCCTTCGAGGTCGTGGAGGACGGCACCAGGCTGGTGGGGCGTGGCACGACGGACATGAAGGGCTTCATCGCCTGCCTGTTGGCGGCGGTACCGCGACTGGCCGACGCCGACCTCGGGGTCCCCGTGTGGATCGCGTTGTCCCACGACGAGGAGATCGGCGCCCTGGGGGCGGCTCCGCTGGCCGCCGCGATGGCGGCGCTGCCGCACCCACCCACGCGCGTGGTGGTCGGCGAGCCGACGTCGATGGGCATCGTCAACGCGCACAAGTCGGTGCGCGGACACGTCGCGACCTTCCGTGGCCTCGGCGGCCACTCCTCCCAACCCGACGGCGGTGCCAACGCGCTGCGCGCCCTGGTGCTGTTGGGCACCTTCATCGACGGCCTCGCACGCGAGGAGCGTGCCATCACCGACGAACGGTTCGATCCCTCCTTCACGACGTTCAACCTCGCCATGGCCAGCGCCGGCACGGCGCTCAACATCATCCCCGACCATGCCGAACTGGTCTTCGAGTACCGCGCGCTGCCCCAGCGCGACGGACCCGAGTTGGCCGCACGCATCGAGGCGCACGGTCGCGACGTGCTGCTGCCGCAGTTGCAGGCGACCGCCCCGGAGGCATCCTTCGAGTTCGGCACGACGGGCATCCTGCCGGCCCTGCGCGCCGACACGACCGCGGCCGCCGCCGCGCTGGTGCGCGACGTGCTCGGGATCGACGACCCCGGGACGACCGCGCCGTTCGGAACCGACGCCGCCCGCTTCCAGGACGCCGGCATGTCCGCGGTGGTGTGTGGTCCGGGTGACATCGCGATCGCGCATCGACCCAACGAATTCATCGAGCGCGACCAACTGGCCGCCTGCGCCGACTTCCTCGACCACCTGGTCGACCACCTCACCACTTCGTGAGGGGGCGGTCCGGCTGGCTCAGCCCGACGTGATCGATCCGGCGGTCTTGTTGCCACTGGCCCGGGTGAGGAAGCACGTGACCGTGCGATCGCCCTGGTCCCACGAATCGACCGACGGGCGCAGGGCCTTGAGCTGCCACCCGGGGTCCAGGCCCACCAGCTCGGCGCTGGCCGCCGTCCGGCACAGTTGGGCCGCCCGCCCGTCGACCTCCTCGTCACCCGGGTAGGGACCGTCGCCGGGCATGCCCACCAGCGCGTAGACCTCGACCTGGTGCACCTGGCTGCAGTCGACGTCGATGACTTCCGTGACCGGTGACCCGTCGAAGACCACGTCGTCGGCGCACTGGCCGACCTCGAAGACGGCAGCAACCGGACGGCTGCCCCACAGGTTCCACGCGAGCAGGACCAGGCTGGCCACGAGGGACAGCCCGATGACGACGATGACCACCACCGTCCAGGTCGACAGCCGCCGCTGCGGCGGCGGTGCGGCCACGGGCGACTCGGCCGCCGGACGTGACCGGCTGTCACGCCACGGCGGCGAGGCCGGGGTGGGAACGCCGCTGGACGGCACCGTCGGTTCCTTGCTGAGGGGGCATCGCCACGTCAGCCTATGCCGCGCGGTCTGCACCCACCCCGACCCACAGGTCACATACATCCCGACCCCAGGTCAGACACATCCCGACCCCCAGATCGGACGCATCCCGATCCCAGGGTCACACCCATGGGGAACAATTGGGGGCGGGGTCGACGTTGTCGGCCAGCGCACCGGCAGCCGAACGAACGGACCCACCACCTTGCCATCTCCCTGGGCACTGCGACGAATCGGCGATCCCGACAACCTCGGCGATCGTCCGCTGGACCGTGCCACGATCCGGCGGGCCTGGGGCCTGGCCCGCCCGTTTCGGGGTCGACTCGCCGGCTACCTCGTCCTGATCATCGCCGCGGCGGCGCTGGGTGCCCTGCCGCCGCTGCTGATCCGCCAGATCGTCGACGTGGCCATACCCGATGCCAGACCGTCGCTGCTGATCGCCATGGCCGCTGCGATGGTCGGCGTTGCCGTCGCGATGGCCGGCCTCTCGCTGGTCGAACGCTGGGTGTCGGCGACGATCGGCGAGCACTTCATCCTGCGCCTGCGCGTGATCCTGTTCGACCATGTCCAGCGCATGCCGCTCGCCTTCTTCACCCGCACCCAGACAGGCGCCCTGATCACGCGCCTGAACAACGACGTGATCGGGGCCCAACGTGCCCTCACGGGCACCCTGGGCGGCGTGGTCGACAACGCGATCTCGGTCACCGTGACGATCGTCGCGATGGCCCTGCTGGACTGGCGCATCACGCTGCTGGCGCTGACCCTGCTGCCGCTGTTCATCATTCCTGCCCGCATCGTCGGGCGGCGACTGCAGCAACTCGCGCGCGAGGGCATGGGCCTCAACGCGGACATGAACACCGTCATGACGGAACGCTTCAACGTGTCGGGGGCGCTGCTGGTCAAGCTGTTCGGTCGTGCCGACGCCGAAGTCGACACCTTCCAGGACAAGGCCGGACGCGTGGCCGACATCGGTGTCAGGACCGCCATCTACGGCCGCACGCTGTTTGCGTCCCTGGGCCTGGTCGGTTCGCTCGCCACGGCGCTGGTGTACTTCCTGGGGGGCCGACAGGCGATCGCCGGCACGCTGCAGGTCGGCACCGTGGTGGCCCTCGCGCTCTACGTCACCCAGTTGTACGGCCCCCTGGCCCAGCTCTCCAACGCACGGGTCGACCTGATGACGGCGCTCGTCAGCTTCGAGCGGGTCTTCGAGGTGGTGGACCTCGCCCCCAGCATCACCGAACCCGACCACCCGGTGGCGCTGCCGGCACCACACGGGGACGTGGCCCTGACCGGCGTGTCCTTCCGCTATCCCAGTGCGCAGGGCACGTCCCTGGCGTCACTGGAGGGTCCACAGTCGACCCACGGCAACGACGCCAGCGACTGGATCCTGCGCGACGTGACCGTCGAGGCGGCCCACGGCACCATGACGGCGCTGGTGGGACCATCCGGGGCCGGCAAGACCACCCTGGCAATGCTGCTGCCCCGGATCCACGACGTGACCGAGGGGGCGGTCACCATCGACGGGGTCGATGTACGGGACCTGTCCCAGGAGGACCTCAGCCATGCCGTGGGCTTCGTGACCCAGGATCCCCACCTGTTCCACGACTCGATCGCCAACAACCTGCGCTACGCCCGTGCGGCTGCCACCGACGACGAACTCGTCGCCGCGTGCCGGGCCGCCCGCATCCACGACGTCATCATGGCACTGCCGGACGGGTACGAGACCATCGTCGGCGAGCGTGGGTACCGACTCTCGGGCGGTGAGAAGCAGCGGGTCGCGATCGCCCGGGTGATCCTCAAGGACCCCGCGATCGTCGTGCTCGACGAAGCCACGGCGCACCTGGACAGTGAGTCCGAGCGCCAGGTCCAGGCCGCGCTCGCTGACGTGCTGGCCCATCGCACCTCCTTCGTGATCGCCCACCGCCTTTCCACGGTGATCGACGCCGACCAGATCCTCGTGCTCAACGACCGCCACGTCGTCGAACGAGGCACGCACGCCGAACTGTTGGCACGCGAGGGGCTCTACGCCGATCTCGCACGCACACAACTCGCTGCCACCTGACCGCAGCCATCCCGGTCGTCGGCACGCGCGACCCACGCGGGCCATCATTGGGGCATGAGCCCAGCCCCGCCCCGCCCGCGACCCGACCGCGACGACCTGCCCATCGACGACGTCCTGGACGACATCGCGGGCGGCGGAGCCACGGTCATCGTCGAGGCACCCCCCGGTGCCGGCAAGACCACGCGCGTCCCACCGCGCCTGCTCGACGAGGTGGACGGGCGCGTCGTGGTCCTGGAACCGCGACGGGTGGCGGCCCGCGCAGCCGCCCGACGCATGGCCTCCGAGGCCGGCGGCACCGTCGGCGACCTGGTCGGGGTGACCACGCGCGACGACCGACGCACGTCGCGGGCCACCCGCATCGAGGTCGTCACGGAGGGAGTGCTGGTCAACCGGCTGTTGCGTGACGCCAGCCTGGACGGGGTCGGCGCGATCGTCCTGGACGAGTTCCACGAGCGTTCGCTGGATGCCGACCTCGCCCTGGCCTTCACACGCGAGGTCCAGCAGGTGCTGCGACCGGACCTGCGCATCGTCGTCATGTCGGCCACGCTGGACCAGGCGGCGCTGGCCACGATCCTGCCGGATGCAACCGTCGTGTCCTCCGCGGGCCGACTCCACGACGTGCAGGTGCGGTGGCGGGCCCGGACCTCCACCGATGCACTGCCCCACGACCTTGCCGCGGCGGTCGCCGAGGCGCTGGCCACCACCGACGGCAGCGTGCTCGTCTTCGTGCCCGGCTGGCGAGAGATCCGTGCCACGATCAGCGCGATCGACGCACCGCCCGACACGGACGTCGTGGCCCTGCACGGATCGATGACCGCTCGGGAGCAGGACGCTGCCCTGGCGCCGTCATCGCCCGGGCGACGCCGCGTCGTCGTGGCCACCGACGTCGCCGAGTCGTCCCTGACCGTGCCCGGCATCACCGCTGTCGTGGACTCCGGCCTGGTTCGCCAGCCGCAACTCGATGCGCGCACCGGCCTGACCAGGCTGGTCACGGTCCCCACGTCACAGGCGTCGGCACGCCAGCGGTCGGGACGGGCCGGACGACTTGGCCCCGGCGTCGCCATCCGCATCGGCTCGGGGGCCCAGCGCCGTCCTGCCCAACCCACGCCCGCCATCGACCAGGTCGACCTGACCGGCATGGCGCTGCAGGTTGCCGCCTGGGGAACCCCACTCGACGACGTGACCTCGCTGACGATGGTCGACCCACCCCCGCCGGCCACGTGGGAGGCGGCGATCGCGACCCTGCACGACCTCGATGCACTCCGGGACGGCCTCATCACCGATCTCGGCCGTCAACTGCTGCGCGTCCCTGCAGATCCCCGCGTCGCGAAGGTGTTGGTCACGGCGGCCGCCCACGGCCAGTTGCCCGATGCCGCGCAGGCGATGGCGGCACTGACCGAAGCCGATCCCCTGCGTTCGACCCGCGAGGTCGACCTGGAACGACGTGTCGGTCGTCACTCGGGTCCAGGCGCGGGCCGCCATCGACGTGAGGCCGCCCGGCTGGAGCGGTCGGTGGCCGGGGTCGCGCCCGGCGAGCAGCTCGCGCCGGTGTCGCTCGGCGCACTGGTCGCGACCGGCTTCCCCCGCCGGCTGGCCCGGCAACGACGGCGGGGGCGATTCACGCTGTCGTCGGGCCGCGGGGCCCGCCTCTCCTCCCACGACCCGCTCGCCGCCGAGGAGTTCCTGGTCGCACTCGACCTGCACGACCACGGTGACGACGCCCGCATCCACCTGGCCGCCGCCGTGGACCGTGACGAGGTGATGGACCTGCTGGCCGGACGCATCACGTCGTCGACATCGGCCAGGTGGGACCCCGAGCGCGGCGACGTCGTGGCAGAAACCGTGCGCAGTCTCGGCGCCATCGTCGTGGACCGATCCCCCGCCGACGTGCCGCTCGCGCAGCGTCACGTGGCACTGGCCCAGGGGGTACGGGAGCGGGGGCTCGGGGTCCTGCCCATCGGCCGGGACCTGCGGCGCTGGCTCGCTCGCAGTGAATGGCTGCGCACGCACGGGGCAGGCGGCAGTGACTGGCCTGCCATGGACGACCAGGCGCTCGTCGACGAGGTCGAGGACTGGCTCGTGCCGTTCATGGGGACGGCCGCCCGCATGGCCGACCTGCGCGACGTCCCCGTCGCCGCCGCCCTGCACCACCGGCTGGGTCGAGCGCGGATGGCCCGACTGGACCGAGCAGCACCCGAGCGCGTCACCGTTCCCTCCGGACGCAGCGTCGCCATCGACTGGGGCGACGAGCGTGGTCCGGCCATCCGGGTGAAACTCCAGGAGATGTTCGGCACCGACGCCACGCCAACCGTCGCCGGCCACCCGCTGGTGCTCGTCCTCGAGTCGCCGGCCCAGCGACCACTGCAGATCACCCGCGACCTGGCGACCTTCTGGCGGGACGGGTATCCGGCCGTGCGGGCCGAGAACCGCGGCCGCTATCCCAAGCACCCCTGGCCCGAGGATCCCCTCACCGCACGACCGAGCCGCCGAACCAAGCGCCGTTGACCCCGGAGACAGCCGCCGGCCCGTCACCACCGATGCGCGTCGTGCCATCGGCCGTGACGCGGGCGATGCCGCGCGGCCGATCGAACGGGGCGCGGTGCTTGGAATGCCGACAGCCGACGGGCACCATGACCGTCATGCTGCTCCTCTGGCTTGCCGTCGGTGTCGGCGTGGTTGCCCAATTGCCGCGCCTGCGATCCCACTATGCCCAGCGAAACCCCACGCTGGCGTGGGACCACTTTCTCGTGACCTCTGGGCTGCGACCCGTACCGGCCGCCATGCCCGACGTGGTCAAGGTCGCCGATCTCGTCGACATCCCGGCATCGATGCTGGACCGTGCAGCCCTGGGTCGGACCCCCGACAACGCGTTGGTGTTGGTCGCCACGCTGACCAACGATCGCGTCCTGGTCGCGGTGCGGCGCCGTGGCCCGACGGCGGCGGCACCGGGCACGACGTTCGCCAACGGCTGGCAACTCCAGGTCGTGCCCGGACCGCCCGAGCTGGCGTGGCAGGCCACCGATCTGCGCCGACTGCCAGCGAACTCGTAGCTCGCGACACCACACTCGTTGCTTGCATCGCCGCGCGCGGGGCAGCGCCAGCGTTCAGATGAAACCGTCGATGAGCTTCGATGCGCCGGTCTGCAGCCGCTCCACGATGCTGCGCTCCGCCCACCAGTCCTCGTCCACCGCGACACACTGCAGCAGGTCGGCCTCGAAGTCCTGGTCGAGGATTCCGGTCAACTCGCGATCGAACGCGACGATGTCGATCTCCTCGTCGTGGGCGATCGAGCGGTCGTTGTAGTTGGAGGACCCGACGTCGGCGATGCACCCGTCCACGGTCAGGATCTTGGCGTGGAGCATCGTCGTCTCGTAGGACCACAGCTTCACGCCGGCTTCCAGCAGTTCGGGATAGGCAAACTCGCCGTTGGCCTGGGGCAGGCGCTTGTCGATCTCCGACCCGGGGAACATCACCTGGACGTCGACGCCCCGCTCGGCCGCGTCGACCAGCCACCCGGTCATCTCGGCGTTGGGCGAGAAATACGCCGTGGTCAGCCTGATCCGGCTCGTTGCCCCCTCGATGAGGACGCGCTTGAGCAACTTCACGGCCGATGGTCCGACCTCTGATTCGCCCAGGATCGTCATGGCCCGCACCGGCCCCGAGCGGTCGTGCTCGGGGAACTCGTCTGCCGCGGTCCACAACTCGAAGTCGCCAGTCGACCAGTCGTCGAAGAACCCCGCGCGGATCCCGTCCACGCACGGTCCGGTGATCCGGAAGTGCGAGTCCCGCCACTCACCGGGCCCGTTGGCGTTGCCGTCCCACTCCGCCGCGATGCCGACGCCGCCCACGAAGCCGACCTCCTCGTCGATCACGCAGACCTTTCGGTGGGTGCGCTTTCCGATGTCGATCCCGTTGCTGGGAATCTCGGACAGCGGTCGGAACCACAGCACCTGCACACCCGCGTCCTCGAGACTGGCGACCAGGTCCCGGTCGATGTCACGCGCGCCGAAGAAGTCGAGCACCAACCGGACACGCACGCCCGCGCGGGCCTTGTCCTCCAGCGTCTGGCCGATCACCTGGGCCGGTTGTCCAGTCCAGTAGACGAAGGTGAGGAGGTCGATCGAGCGCCGCGCTGCCTGCATCGCCTGCACCATCGCAGGGAAGATCTGGTCACCGTTGCGAAGGCGCGTGATCGTGTTGCCGGCCTGCATCGGACGGCCGAGCACGCCCTCGAGACGGCGGATCCTGGCGGCATCGGTGGGCTGGTCGGGATGGGATTCGAGCGCATCTGTGCTCATCGTGGACTCCGCGAAGTGGGCGAGGCTGCAACCGGGTCGGGCCACCACTGGGAGCCAGGGGCACCACCGGCCCCCGGCGTGGATGCTCCCAGCGTAATCGACGGGCCATGGCCGTCCCCGTCGCGTCGGCCACCTATCCTGCAGGCAGTGTGCCCTGCCACCGAGCGCCCAGACCCTGCGCACCCGCTTCCTGCCAAGGCCAAGCCCGTGCCCGATGCCATGATCACCCTGCGCGACGTCACCAAGCAGTACCGGGGCACGACCGACCCGGCCGTGGACAGCCTCGACCTCCAGATCAATGAGGGCGAGATCGTCACGCTCGTGGGACCGTCCGGATGCGGCAAGACCACCACGCTGAAGATGATCAACCGCATCATCGAGCCGACCTCGGGAACCATCACCGTGGACGGCGTCGAGGTGACGTCGCGACCAGCCCACGAGTTGCGTCGCAGCATCGGCTACGTGATCCAGCAGATCGGCCTGCTCCCCCACAAGACGATCGAGCAGAACCTGGTCACGGTGCCACGACTGCTGGGCTGGGACGGCGACAGGATGGCCGCGCGAGCCCGCGAACTCATGGACATGATGGACCTCGACGAGCAACTGCTGACCCGCTGGCCATCGGAACTGTCGGGCGGGCAACGGCAACGCGTGGGGGTGGCCAGGGCGTTGGCTGCCGACCCGCCCGTACTGCTCATGGACGAACCCTTCGGTGCAGTCGACCCGATCGTGCGGCGACGGCTGCAACGCCAACTCCTCGACCTTCAGGCCGAACTCGGCAAGACCATCGTGTTCGTGACCCACGACATCGACGAGGCGACGCTGTTGGGTGACCGGGTCGCAATCCTGCGCGTCGGCGGCACGCTGGCGCAGTACGCCAGCCCGCGGGAACTCCTGCGCAACCCGGCCAATGACTTCGTCACCGACTTCCTGGGCGACGAGCGCATGCTGCGGCGCCTGTCGCTGCTCACGATCGGTGACCTCGACCTGGACGCGGGCCCGGTCGTGGACGCCAGCGCCGACGCTGCCGCGGCCCGTTCGGCTGCCGACGCCTACGACGCCAACTGGATCGGCGTCACGGCCCAGGGTCGCCTGCAGGGCTGGATGTGGACCTCGACGTTGCGGGACGGCCGCCGAGTGGGTGACCACGCCACCACGGCGTTCCGTGTCCGAACCCAACCGAGCGACACGCTGCGCACGGCCCTGGACGCCATCGTGTCCTCCCGCAACAACGTCGCCGTCGTCGAGGACGAGTCCGGCTATCGCGGCATGGTGTTCGTCGAGCAGTTGAGCGCGGAGTTGATGGCATGAATGCACTCGTCATGCTGGGTCAGGAGCGACCCCTGGTCGACTGGACCTGGATTGCCGACAACCTCCCGCTCATCTGGGATGCCACGCTCGAACACATCACGTTGACGGTCGTGTCGGTGGGGCTGGGCATGGCGGTGTCGTTGCTGCTGACCATTGCGGCATTGCGGTGGCGGTGGATGTACGGCGGCATCCTGGCCGTCGGCGGCATCCTCTACTCCATTCCGTCCCTGGCCGCACTGGCGTTCCTGGTACCGCTGTTCGGCATCGGTGCCACGGCGGCCGTGATCACCCTGGCCACCTACACCGTGTTGATCCTGGTTCGCAACATCATGACCGGTCTGGACGGCGTGTCGGAAGACACCATCGAGGCAGCTCGCGGCCAGGGCTACACCGAGCGGCAGGTGCTGCTGGGCGTCCAGATCCCGCTGGCGCTGCCGGTGATGATGGCAGGCCTGCGCGTGGCCACGGTCACCGTGATCGGCCTGGTGACGGTCACGGCACTGATCGGTCAGGGCGGACTGGGCCAACTCATCCTCACCGGGGTCCGACTGCTGCCGCCACTGCCCGTGATGATCGTGGTCGGCACGGTGCTGTCGGTGGTCTTGGCGATCGTCTTCGACCTCGCGCTGCTGGGTCTGGGCAAACTGCTGACACCGTGGACACGCAGCCAGAGGAGCGCCTGATGGGAGACGTGCTGCAGCAGGCCGTCGAGTTCATGGGTGATCCCGGTCGCTGGAGTTTCACGGAGCCCGGCGGCATCCCCTACCGGATCGTCGAACACCTGTGGCTCACCCTTGCGGCCATGCTGGTCGCGACCATCCTCACCCTGCCCCCGGCAGTGTGGCTGGCCCACCACCACCGGGCCGAGGCGCTGGCCAGTTCGATCGTCAACATCGGGCGGGCCATTCCGTCGTTCGGGCTGATCATCCTGTTCTGGCTCATCGCGAGCCGCAACGGGATCTCGAGCAACTGGGCCCTGATTGCTGCCCTGGTCGCGTTGGCCATCCCCCCGATCTTCACCAACGCCTACACCGGTGTGGCCGAGGTCGACCCCGCGCTGGTCGAGTCGGCTCGTGGCCAGGGGCTGACGGATCGACAGTTGCTGTTCGACGTCGAGCTGCCCCTGGGAACGGAGGTGATCCTCACCGGGATTCGCGTCGCGATGGTCCAGGTGATCGCCACGGTCGGCATCGGGGCCATCGTCTTCAACGGTGGCGGGCTGGGCCGGTTCATCATCGACGGGTTCGCCAAGGGCCCCGCCGGCTACGGCGAGGTCGTGGTCGGAGCCGTCCTGTTGGCGGTCCTCGTCCTGGTTGCCGAGGGCCTGTTCAGCGCGGCCATGCGCCGGTTCGTGCCCCGGGGACTGCAAGGCCGTCACGTCCCCGACGAGATCGAGGCTGCGGTCGCCTGAGCCGGGCGACACCGCGCGAACGTGCGTCAAGCGCGCGCGTCAGCACCAGCGGCACGGACGCACGCAATGCTGTCCCCTGAATCGGAACAACTGGGCCGTGCCTGCTGGTTGTCCAACCGAGCATGCCAACCTCAACTTCGACCACCACACAGGACTCCCCATGCGCTTGTTGACCCGCTCGCTCGCCGTCGGCGCCGCCCTGGCGCTCACCCTGACCGCCTGTTCATCCTCCTCGAGTGACGACGAACCCATCACGGTCGGTGGCTTCAACTTCCCAGAATCCTCCATCCTGCTGGAGATCTACGCCCAGGCACTGGAGGCGGACGGTTTCACGATCGAGCGCGAACCCGACCTGGGATCACGCGAGATCATCTTCCCGGAACTGACCGAGGGCAGCATCGACATCATGCCCGAGTACGTGGGTGGCGCCATCAGTTCGGGCTTCGGTGAGACACCGGCCACCAACCTCGAAGAGGCGGTGTCCCAGTTGACCGCGCTGTTCCAGGACGAGAACGTCGCCGTGCTGGACGCCTCGCCTGCCGAGGACGCCGATGTCTTCGTCGTCACCTCCGAATTTGCCGACGAGAACGGCTCGAGCCTGGCCGACCTGGCCAACGCCGGTGACGTCGTCGTGGCGGGTCCGCCCGAGTGCGAGGAGCGCGACACGTGCTTCGCAGGTCTGCAGGAGGTCTACGGACTGGACAACATCACCTTCACGACCATCGCCGAGAAGGCACCCCGACTCGCAGCCCTCGAAAATGGTGACGCGCAGGTGATCACGCTGTTCTCGACCGACCCCGTGTTCAGCGATGGGTCACTGGTCGCGCTCGACGATCCCGAGGAGTTCACGCCGCCGCAGAACGTGATCCCCGTGGTGAACTTCGACGTCGTCGACGGCAACACCGAGATCGCGCAGACACTCAACGCCATCTCGGCCGCAATGACGACCGAAGGGCTGGCCGCGATGAACGGGCAGGCCGCAGAGGGTCAGCAGCCCGCCGACATCGCCGCCGAGTGGCTCGCCGACAACGACGTCAGCAGCAGCTGACCGTTGCGTGACCGCCGGTCGGCCGGCAACGGCTGATCGGCGCGCAGTCAACCAACCGCTGCTCGACACCGCCTGGTCCACGACCATGTCGGCCCGCCACCTGCAGGTGGCGGGCCGACGTGATGGCATGCCGGGCGCTGGCGCGAAGGCTACGCAGGGGGTGCCTTGTCCGGATCAGGCGTGGCCAGCCCGTCATCGAGGTCGGGCTGCGTGGGCGCCTCCTCGTGGGCGTCCTCGGTCATCGGTTCCGGCGTCGGCTCGACGCCGTCGGCCTCGTCGACCGGCTCGTCGGCCGGCTCGGCGGGTGGCTGCGCCGCGGCGACGCCGGGCGGCGTCTCGGCGGGCGCGATCGGCTCGGACGTGCCACCCGCGGAGCTGCCGGGGCCGGTGGGCGCCGATTCGACGACCTCGGTGGCACCGGGCTCCAGGCCACCCGGTTCGGTGGTCTCGACCGGCTCATCGGGTGCACTCGCCACCGGCGGATCGGCCGGCGTCACGGGCTCGGTCGGCTCGGTCGGCTCGGGCGGCACGGTTGGCTCGCTCGGCTCGCTCGGCACGGTTGGCTCACTCGGCTCGGTCGGTACCAGGGGTTGCGTCGGTTCGAGGGGTTGCACCGGCTCGGAGGGCTCGGTCGGGTCGTCCGGGGCACCCGGTTCCAACGGCTCGGCGGGCTCCAACGGCTCGGTCGGCTGCAGCGGCTGGACGGGCTGGGCGGGTTCCGACGGTTGGACCGGTTGCGTCGGCTCCACCGGCTGGACCGGTCCGCCCGACTCCGTCGCGGCAGTCGGTTGGGCCGGTGCCCCGGGTTGCGTCTGGTCTGTCGCGGTCACGTCCAGTCCTTCGTCATCGGGGGAATCGGGCAGGCGACGCTGGGTTTCGCCGGAGGCCCATGCCAGGGCCTTCTCGTGGCGGTCGTCGGCCGTGATGCCGGCCGCGACCATCATGTCGAACACGGCCTTGGTCTCGTCCGCACGCCCCTTGCGGGCGAAGGCCCACATCAGCTCCCGGTAGGTCGGTTCATCGACCGTGACCTTCACCTCGGACAACGTCGCAAGCAACTGCTGGGCCTTGTCCAGGGAGTTGGCCTTCGTCAGCGTCGCCACGGTGCGCGAGGCATCCGACACCGTCGGGACGACCTTGTTGGCGACCATGTCGTTGAGCAAGGCGACGACCTCGTCGGTGCGCTTGCGGCGAGCCAGGGCGGCCAACAACGGCCCCCACGCCTGACCCTTGGTCAGGATCCGGCGCACCCGCAACTCGTTGAGCAGGACCTTCGCCTCCTCGATGCGGTCGGCCTTGGCCAACGCCTCGACGAGTTCCTCGCCGCGACGACGATCCGGCGTCACCTCCAGGCGGATGACCTCTCGGTACAGCGCCTTGGCCAGGTCGAGGTCGCCCTGGCGCAGCGCCAGCCCGACGAGTTCGGCGGCCCGCGCCGGCGATGGCGGCACGCCCAGCATCACCATCCAGTCCCAGGCCGACAGGGACAGGGCCATGTCCTTGCGCTTGAGCGCCAACTCCATCATGCGGTCGAGGTTCTCACCGGACGGGATCCCGCTCTCCGTGATCGCCAGGGCCTCCCGCCAGGCGCCCTCGAGGTCCCCGTTGCCTGCCACGGCCGACAACACGAGGTTGTGGTGGTGACTGGTGGCAGTGCCCCCGGCGGCCACCAGGGCGTCGATGGCACGGCGTGTTGCCTTGAGGTCGTTCGCCTTGGCGTAGGCATCGACGAGGCTGGCCCGAGCCTCCGCCGGGACCTCCAGGCCACCGGTCTCGAAGGTCGCGACCAACTGCTCGGCCCGGTCGGCGTGGCCGGACTGCGCCATCATGGCAACCAGTCGGGTGGCAGTGGCCGGCGACGGGGGTGCCCCCACGGCCAGCAGGTGGTCGACCAGGGCTTCCGCGTCCTTGATCGCCTTGCGATCGAGGATGTCGACCAGCAGGGGGCGATAGTCGTCGTTGCCGGCGGTCACGCCGGCGGTGCTCATCCTTCGCATCGTCGACTTGGCGGGACCCAGTCGGCCGGCGCGGACCTGGATGCCGAACAGTCGGGGCAGCACGGCGTCGGGTGGCGGTGTCGTGCGGACGAGGTCGTCAAGACGCTCGGATGCACCGGGGACCCCGCTCCGAGCCCGCGACATCGCAAGGCGCCACGTGGTGTCCGCATCCGTGGTGATCCCGGCCGCGTGCATCGTGTCGAGCAGGGCAGCGGCTGCATCGACGTCGTTCGCGGCGAGCAGGGCATCGAGGTAGAGCCGGTGGTGCAGGGGCCGGCGGTCAACCCCACGTTCGGCCATGGAGTCCCAGACCTGGGTTGCCATCCTGACGTCGCCCGAGAACCGCCGCAGCGCCTGTGAGTAGCGGTCTTCTGGTTCCGGCTCCGGCTCAGGAGCGGGCTCGGCCGCCGATTCGGGTTCTGGTGCGGGCTCGGCCTGCGGCCCCGGTTGGGAACCGGACGTCGATGCAGGCTCCGGTCGGGTCACGGGGTCGGGCTGGGACTCGGCTGCTGGGGCCGCCGCGGCGCCGTGGTCGGGTTCCGCCGGGACCGGCTGGTCAGGCGCCGTTGCCTCGACCGGCTGGTCGGGAGCCGGTGACGGGTGGGGCTGGTCGGGAGCCGGTGACGGGTCTGGCTGGTCGGATGCAGGGGTGGCAGGGGAATCGGACATCGTGGTGGCGATCCTTCGACGTGCGCAGGACTCCACCTGCGCGTGGGGGCCGTCCTTCGGCCAGAGCACCCGACACGGTACTCGCACGACCGTGGCGGTCGACTCGGCCGAACGCGTTCGTGTCGATCGCTCGCTGGTGGCACCCGTGGGCGCCCTGCCGTCCATGTACTGCCAGGAGCCGCATTGCGGCGCCTACAGCAGGTGCTCGAGCCCCACGACGATCGGGCTGGCCTGCGAGCCGACGCTGCGGATGGCCAACAACACCCCGGGCATGAAGGAGAGGCGGTCGATCGAGTCGTGTCGAATCGTCAGGGTCTCGCCCGCCCCTCCTGCGATGACTTCCTGGTGGGCGACCAGCCCCGACAGTCGCACCGAATGGATCGGCACGCCCCGGTGGCTGTACCCGCGAGCCCCGGGATGCGCATCATCGCCAGCCACGACCGTGGGATCGTCGCGACGTGCTTCGGCGACCAGGTCTGCGGTGCGCAGCGCCGTCCCCGATGGTGCATCCACCTTGCCGTCGTGGTGCAACTCGATGACCTCGATGCTCGGCAGATGGCGCGCGGCGGCCGCTGCGAACTGCATCATCAACACTGCACCGATGGCGAAGTTCGGGGCAACGAACACGTGGCGAGCTGCCTGGGCGGCCGTCGCCGAGAGGCTGGCGAGGTCGGCGTCATCCATCCCGGTTGCACCCACCACGACGTCGACGCCGGCAGCCAGCACCTGTGCGACGTTGTCCCGCACCGTTGCCGGCCCGGTGAACTCGACGGCCACGTCGACGCCGGCCCAGTCCACCTCCTCGATGGATTCCCGGACGACCGGTCCGTCCTCGACACCCTGCGGCCTGGTCCCGGCTCCGTGGTTGTCCACCATCGCGACAAGGGCCATGTCGTCGGCCGCGACCACGGCCCTGCACACCTCGGCACCCATGCGCCCGTTCGCGCCGATCACTGCCACCCTGGTGCTCACCACTGTTCTCGTCCCGTCGACTGCCCCGAATCTATCCCCCATCACCACCCGCTCCGAACCCGCGACCTCCACGACCTCCCGCCACCCAGTGTGCGCACCGCCGACGAAATACCGCACGCCACGCGCACACCCGGCAGCCGGACCCCCTTGGCCACCCCGCACGCCACCCACTGTGCGCACCGCCGACGAAATACCGCACGCCACGCGCACACCCGGCAGCCGGACCCCCTTGGCCACCCCGCACGCCACCCACTGTGCGCACCGTCGACGGGATACCGGGCCCCCTGCGCACACCCGGCGACGAGATTCC
>DATFMD010000338.1:0-2150 GCA_035267125.1 Nitriliruptoraceae bacterium
CGACCAACTGCGCGACCTGCTGCTGCCCGAGCACGTGTCGCCGCTGGTGGCATGGCTGTGCGCCCAGGAGTGCACCGCCACGGGACGGACCTATTCGGTCGGTGGGGGCTACATCGCACGCGTCGCCATCGTGGAGGGTGCGCCCCTCACCTTCGACGACATCCCCAGCGTGGACGACGTCGCCGCCCGGGCCGAAGCCCTGGAGGCGCTCGGACCGGACCCGGTCGAGATCACGCAGGGCGTGATGGAACAGACCGCCACGATCATGCAGGCGTTGGGCCTCGACGTCCCACGCTGACACCTCGCCAACCGGCGCCAACCCGCAATCCAGACTGGAGCCCGCCATGCCCGACGTCCTCGACCTGATCCTCGATGACCACCGACGCTTCGAGGCGCTGCTGCGCGACCTGCGCAACAGCGAATCCGACCGGTCGGCCCTGCTGGAGGAACTGGCGGCGCTGTTGGTGGCCCACGCCGAGGCCGAGGAGGCCGAGGTCTACCCGACCCTGCGGGTCACCGACGCCATCGATGCCGACGAGGCCGAACACGGCGCCCACGAACACGACGAGGGCCACATCGCCCTGCTCGACCTCATGGAGGTCGACGACGTGGACAGCGACGAGTTCAGCGAGTCCCTGCACGAGTTGGGCGAAGCGCTGTCGCACCACCTCGACGAGGAGGAGCGCACCATCCTCAACCCTGCACGCGACACCATGGACCTGGCCGAACGCGAGTCGCTGGGCACCGCGTTCCTGACCGCCCGCCAGGCACGCCTGGACGCAGGCTGCGGCGACATCGAGGTCGTGCGAGAACTGGTGGAACGCGCCGAGGAACGCGCCGACGACTGAGGCCGATCTCTTCCCGCCAGGCCCATGATGCGGCCGACGCAGTGCCGTCACACCATTGGCCGGACAGGGTGGTGCGCGGCGGTCTAGGTTCGGTGGTCTGCGACCGGCCACGGTTCGCGGCAGTCACCGCCCAGGGAGCCCACCATGTCATCGTCGATCCATCCAGCCACGCCCGACCAACGACCAACCCGACGACGGCGATGGGCCGTCCGCACCGGCGCAACGATCGCGGTGGCGGGGATGCTCGTTCCCGGCATCGCCGCGGCAGACCCACCCGAGGCCATCCCCGGCGGCCCCTACGTCACGGAGAACCAGAACGTCAGCATTTCCTCGTTGACCACCTACGAGGACCTGACCCGTGAACTCACCGGGATCGCGAACCGCAACGACGACGTCGAGGTCGAGTCCATCGGCGTCTCCAGCGAAGGGCGCGACATCTGGCTGGCCAAGGTCGGCGACCCGACCAAGACGCCGGTCATGATCATCAACCAGCAGCACGGGGACGAGCCCCACGGTGCCGAGGCCTCGCTCGACCTCATCAAGAAGCTGTCGACCGGGTCGGGGCGCGCCATCCTCGACGAGTTGTACGTCCTGGTCGTGCCGCGCGTGAACGTCGACGGTGCCGAGATCCAGGAACAGATCGGCACGCCCGAGCGGGGCAACACCGACTACGACGCCCCGCGACTGCGCTCCAGCGCGGGCATCTACACCACCGAACTGGGCGATCTCGAACTGTGGTCCTGGGACATCAACCGCTACCACTTCGCGACACCTGCCCAGAGCGACCTCCTCAACTGGAACGACAACCCCCTGTCGACCAACGGCTATCCGGCCAACCCCGTGCCCGAAGCCGTCGCGGTGCTCGACACCTACTTCGAGTACGGACCGATCTGGGTGGTGGACGTCCACAACCAGGGCTTCCACGTCGTCGATCCCGACCCCGACGACGACCCCGAGTTCTACCGCGACGGCCACCGCACGACGGCGGGCATCCTGTGGAGCCTCAACGACGACGTCGCACCCGAGGCCATCGAGTTCTCCAAGCAGATGGCGGTGGCCATGAAGCTGGACTCGCTGCAGTACGGCCACATGGAGGTGACGCGGTACAACTCGAGCAGCGGCGATGCGAACATCGCCCGCAACGCCTATGCCCTGTACGGAACCGAGCGGCTGCAGGACGGTGAGCCCGGACCGCTGGGCGGGACGCTGCTCGTCGAGATCGACGGCCAGACCGAGGGCAACCTCAACTCGTTGCTGGGCCAGAAGCGGGTCGGGATGCTCAAGAAGAACGCGATCAACCTG
>DATFMD010000339.1:0-4319 GCA_035267125.1 Nitriliruptoraceae bacterium
CTCAACACCCGACACGGCGTCGAGCGGATCCTGCGTTACGCCTTCGACCTCGCCGACGATCGCGACCGACGCCACCTCACCCTGTGCCACAAGACCAACGTGCTGGTCCATGCCGGCGACCTGTGGTGGCGCACGTTCCACGAGGTCGGCGAGGAGTACCCGGACGTCGAGCGCGACTACGTCCACGTCGACGCGGCCTGCCTGTACTTCGTGACCCAGCCCGAGCGCTTCGACGTTCTGGTGACCGAGAACCTGTTCGGGGACATCATCACCGACCTCGGCGCGGCGGTGCAGGGCGGCATGGGCCTGGCCACGTCCGGCAACATCAACCCGTCGGGTGCCCATCCCTCCATGTTCGAGCCGGTGCACGGTTCGGCGCCCGACATCGCCGGGCAGGGCGTGGCCGACCCGACCGCGGCGGTGCTGGCATTGGCCCTGCTGCTCGAGTCGGTGGGCGAGATCGAGGCCGCCGCCGACGTGGAACTGGCCGTGGCGACGTGGTTGTCCGAGCGTGGCGATGGCGGCCACGCGACGTCCGTGGTCGGGGATCGCCTGGTCGAACTGGTGAGTTGAGGCGGGCGACACAGCCGCTCAGGGGTGGGACATGGACACGCCGCAGTTGCGCCGGGTGACCGACGACGAATGGCTCGACTACAGCCGGTTCTGGGCATCGGGCTTCCACGAGGAGTACGACGACGCCGACGCCAGGGAATGGCTTGGCGTGCTGCCGTCGCAGCGGTGCTGGACTGCCACCGACGAGGTGGGGTACGTCGCGTCGGGTGGCGCCATGCCCTTCCGGATGTCGGTGCCGGGTGGCGCCACGCTGGGCTGTGCGGGCGTGACGATCATCGGGGTGCGCACCGATCACCGTCGCCGTGGCATCCTGCGCGCCATGATGCGGCGCCTGCATGACGATGCGGCTGCCAACGACGAACCGATCGCCGCGCTGCTCGCCTCCGAGGCCGCCATCTACGGCCGCTTCGGCTACGGCGTTGCCATCCCGCGCCAGTCGATCAAGATCCGCAGTGTCGACGTGGCCGCGATCGGTGACGCCACGCGCGTCCAGCGAATCACGCCCCGACGCTGGCTCGAACTGGCGCCGCAGTTGGCGGCGTCGATCGGTGCCCGCCGGGGCGGGATGCTGACGTTGCCCGACGGCGGGTGGGGGGCGATGCTGTACGCCGCCGACAAGCATCCCAACCGGTTTGCCGCCGTGGGGGATCGGGGCGCCGTCTTCTACCGCACCAAGGAAGGTCCGTGGACCGACCGCGTCGCCGATGCCACCCTGGAGGTGGTGCGGTTGCTGGCGGTGGACGACCAGGCCGAGGCCGACCTGTGGGCCCACCTGGGCAGCGTCGACCTGGTGACCGAGATCAGCGCCGACCGCATCCGCACGGACGACCCTCTGCGCTGGCGGGTCGCCGACGAGGCGCGCGTGCGCGACCGCTCGTTCCTGCCGGTGTTCCTGCGACTGCTCGACCTGCCGCGGTCGCTTGCGGCGCGCACCTACGAGGTGGCAGACCGGGTGGTGGTGCGGGTGCACGATGCGTTCGAACCCGGCAACGACGGCACGTGGTCGCTGGACGCCGGTCCCGACGGTTGCGAGGTGACGGTGACCGACGACCCGGTCGACGTGGAGCTGGACGTCGCCGACCTGGCATCGTTGTGGCTGGGCGGCGTGGCACCGGCGACCCTGGCCGCGGCGGGGCGGATCGAGGTCGCGGACCCGGGCGTGGTCGGGCGCCTGCGACGCCTGTTCGCCGTGGACGTGGCACCGTGGACGCCGTTCGACTTCTGACCGGCAGGTGGTCGGGCTGGCATCGTGACCGACTGGCATCGTCGCCAACCGGTCTTGTTGCCAACAGGCTTCGTGGCGAAGGTTTCGCGGCACGTCCGCCATGACCGGCGCCGTGACGAACCGGGCTGCAGGGCGTGCGGCGTCCCCGTGCCTGCAGTGCTCCCGCCGACCCTCCATCGTGTGCTGCTCGACCGACCCAAGCACTGTGTTAGTTACTAACATCTCGTGGTAGGCTGGCGACATGGCACCCGTCGAGGCAACCGCGCAACGGATCCGGGCAGCAGCCCTGGACCTGTTTCTCCGACGTGGGTTCGATGCCGTCACGGTCGAGGAGGTGGCAGCGGCCGCGGGGGTGTCGCACATGACGTTCTTCCGCTACTTCCCGACCAAGGAATCGGTGGTCCTGACCGATCCGTACGACCCGATGATCGCGGCCGCCGTGGCGGCGCAGGACCCGGGCCTGGCACCCCTGGAGCGCGTCCGTCGCGGATTCCTCGCCGTGACGACCCAGATGGACGACACCGAGGATGCCGAGGCGCGTGCACGGGTGCGCCTGGTGGCGGGCCACCCACGACTGCGCGCCGGCGTCTGGGAATCCAACCAGGCCACCGCCGATGCCATCGAGGCAGCGCTGGTGGCCGACGGGACCAGTCCGTTCGACGCTCGCGTGGCGACCGGCGCCTGCCTGGGTGCGGTCACGGCTGCACTGCTGGACTGGGGCATGGTGACCGACGACGGGACGTTGCTGGATCGCGTGCGGCGTGCCCTCGACCACCTGGCCCTGGTGCCGGGGGACGACGGTCCGGCGTGATGGTCCCCCCGCTCGAGGCGCTCAGGGTGCGACGGCGTTGGGGCCGGCATGTCGCCGTCGACGATCTCGACCTGGCCGTGGCCGCCGGTGAGGTCGTGGCCGTCGTCGGGCTCAACGGCGCCGGCAAGACCACCTTGATGCGCCTCCTGCTGGGCATGGTGGCGCCCGACGCCGGCCAGACACGGATCCGTGGTGTCGACGTGCGCGACGCGTCCGCGACGGCATGGGCCGACGTGGGCCACATGGTCGATGCGGCCTGCGCCTGGCCGCAACTGACGGTGCGGCAGAACCTTGAGGCAGCGGCGCGCCTGCACGGGGTCCCGCCCGCGCTGCGTGCGGGAGCGGTTGACGACGCCATCGAGCGACTGGTGCTGGGGGAGTGGGCCGATCGGCCGATGGCGCGTCTGTCGTCGGGCAACCGCCAACGACTCGGGCTGGCCTGTGCCCTGGTGCACCGGCCCGGGGTGATCGTCCTCGACGAGCCGTCCAGGGCGCTGGATCCGGCTGGTGTGGTGGCCGTGCGGCGCCTGTTGCGGGCCGAAGCGGGTCGTGGCGCGGCCATCCTGGTCTCCAGCCACCACCTCGACGAGATTGCTCGCGTCGCCGACCGGATCCTGGTCCTGCACCGGGGTCGATGGGTCGGCCGCCTCGACCCAGCCGGCGAGGACCTCGAACGTCGGTTCTTCGACCTGGTCCGGGTCGCAGACGGAGTGGAACGAGCCGTCGATGCGTGATGCCGTCGTGGTCGAGGGGGCCAAGTTGCGCCATGCCCCCGTGGGCTGGGCCGCGGCAGTGCTGGCGGCGGTGGTCATGCCACTGCTCGGTGTGGCCTTCGTGGGGCTGGCCGGCACGGGTGCCCAGGGCCCGCTGGCGGCCAAGTTGGACGGCATGGTCGTCGGGTCGGGCTGGGACGCCCTGTTGGGCACGGTGGGGCAGTTGGTGGCCGTGGGCCAGTTCCTGGCCGTGGGTTTCGTGGCGGTGTGGGTGTTCGGCCGCGAGTTCCAGGATGGCACGGTCGCCGCCCTGTTCGCGCTGCCGGTGTCGCGGGGGCGGATCGCGACCGCCAAGTTCGTGGTCCTGGGTGCGTGGGCACTCGTCGTGTCGAGCGCGGTGGTGGTCGTCGTGGCAGCGGCTGGGATTGCCACCGGGCTCGACCCCGCCGACGCCGGCCTTGCCGCCGGGCTGACGAAGCTGTGGTTCCTGGCCGTGGTGACGTCGAGCGTGGCGCTTCCGGTGGCCTTGGCGGCGAGTGTCGGGCGCGGTTACCTGGCGGGCATGGCCACGCTCATCGCGATCGTCGCCGTGTCGCAGGTCGCCGTGCTGTTCGGGATCGGCGGCTGGGTGCCGTTCGCCGCCCCCGGACTCTGGGCGGTGGGGTGGCAGTCCCCGGAGACCCTCGTGTCACCGTTGCAGCTGGTCGTCGCGGTGGTGGCGGCAATGGTGGGCGTCGGCGCCACCGCGGCGTGGTGGAACCGGTTCCAGCTGCGCTGACGCGTCCCGTCTCGCGATCAGACGTCGGCGCAGAAGATGTAGAGCTCGTACGTCCGGACAGGTCCGCTGAAGTCGCCGGCGACCTGGAAGTGCCATCCGTCACCAGCGGCCATGGGCTCGTTCCAGTACATCGAGTTCTGGTCGATGTCACCGCTTTCCGCCACGTAGGCGCCGAGCAGCCCCCAGCCTGATCCCATCACCTTCTTGCCTTCCGGGCAG
>DATFMD010000340.1:0-2437 GCA_035267125.1 Nitriliruptoraceae bacterium
TCCGGCGCCGGGCTGTGCCACGTCGTTGGCCACCAGCAGGTCGGCCTGCTTGCTCGCGAGCTTCTGCATGGCGTGTGCCTCGACGTCGTCGGTCTCGGCTGCGAAACCCACGAGCACGGTCGGGCCGACACCGGTGTCGGCACGTGTCCGGCCGAGCGTCGCGAGGATGTCGGGGTTGGGGACCCATTCGATGCTCGGCATGCCCCCCGCCTTCTTGATCTTGCTCGACGACGTGGCCCGGGGGCGAAAGTCGGCCACGGCGGCGGCCTTGATGACCACGTCGGCGGTGCCGGCTCGGGCAACGATCACGTCGTGCATCTCGGCAGCGGTGACGACGTCGATGCGGGTGACGTCGTCCGGCGTTTCCAGGTGGGTCGGGGCCGCGACCAGTTCCACGGTGGCGCCGCGGGCCGCTGCGGCCTCGGCGATGGCGAACCCCATGCGGCCGGTGGATGCATTTCCCAGGTGGCGCACGGGATCGATCGGTTCCCGAGTGCCACCGGCGCTGACGACGACGTGGACCCCGCTGAGGTCGTGGTCGTGGCCGTCCTCCACGGCGGCCACGTGGGCGGGGCCACGGTGATCGTTGGTCGCTTCCAGGGGACGGCGGGTGCGAATGTCGACTGCCGGCGTGGCGGGATCATCACGATGCAGTTCGCTCACCACCGCAGCCACGAACACGTCCGGCTCGACCGCTCGGCCCGCTCCGCTGTCGCCACCCATCAGGAAGCCCTCGTCGGGCCCGACCAGGCGCACACCCCGATCACGCAGGATCGCGGCGTTGTCCTGCGTCGCGGCGTGTTCCCACATCTCCGTGTGCATGGCCGGGGCCATCACGACCGGCGCCGTGGTGGCCAACAAGGTGGTCGTGAGCAGGTCGTCAGCCATCCCGGCAGCAGCCCTGGCCAGCGTGTGGGCCGTGGCCGGGTAGACCGCGATCACGTCGGCCCGACGTGCGAGGGCGACGTGGGTCTCGTCCTCGATGTCCTCCCAGACTTCGCTGCGAACCTTGCGCCCGGTCAGTCCGGCGAAGGTTGCCTCACCGACGAATCGGGCCCCGCCCCGGGTGAGGATCACGTCGACGGTGGCGCCAGCTGCGAGCAGCCGCCGCACCACCAACGGGGCCTTGTACGCCGCAATCCCGCCCGTCACTCCAACAACGATCCGGCGTCCCGTCAGGGACGCCAGTTCGGCGACGGTTGCGCTCACGTCCAGCCTGTCTCGCGGCGGCACTCAGGCGGTCGGGCCCACCTCACGTCGGTGTCGTCACGACGTGCACACCCGACCGGCGACTGCTCCCTACTCGTCGTCGTCCTCGACCTCGATGGGGTCGGGAACGGCAGCCAGCGGCTGGGGCGCTTCGGGCGTGTCGTAGGCGTCGAATGCCTCCTCGGCGCCGATGAAGGCCAACGGGTCCTCGGTGACGACCTCGACGGGCTCGGCCTCGACGACCTTGCCCTGGGCGATCTCCTCGAGGGCGATCGACAGGGCCTTGTTCGACTCGGTCGTGACCAGCGGCGCGATCAGGCGACCGGTGCCCTCGCCCAACTGCTGGTAGTAGCCATTGATCTCGCGGGCACGCTTGGCTGCGAGCATGGCGAGATGGAACTTGGTGGACGTGGCGTCCATGAGGTCGTCGATGTGTGCCATGGGGTGGTGCCGCCTTGCCGTGGTTGGTGGACTGGAGGTGCCGGTCCCGGAGTCGTGGATGGCTCGATGGGCGCGGGCAACGACACGTGGGAGTGCACGTGCCGGGGTGGCCCGAACGGGACGCATGCAAGCACCCATCGTAGCAAGTGGCGCCTCGTGGGGTCGTGACCGCAGACCGGGCCCAACCGGACTCCCTCAGGCGAACTCTGCCAGCAGCGCATCGCGTTGGCGGGGGCCGAGGCCGCCGACCCGTCTCGACGCGGCGATGTCGAGGCGCTCCATCATGCGCCTGGCCGTGACCGGTCCCACCCGTGGCATCGACTCCAGGACGCGCGCCACCCGCAACCTGGCGATCTCGTCGGATCGGTCGGCTCGGGCCAGGACGTCGGCGAGGCTGATCTCGCCGGTCTTGAGCATCTGCTTGACCTGCGCCTGGCGCTGCCGCACCTGCTGCGCCCGGGCCAGTGCCGCGGATCGTTGCGCGCTGGTGCGTTCGGGAACCGCCATGTCGTGTCCTCCTGGGCCGCTGGGACGGCGCCAACCCTATCCCCCGGGACACCGGTCTAGCATCGCACGTCCACCACCCAAGGCCAGCCATGGTGTCCGACCTGTTCGACGCGTCGCAGTGGCAATCCGTGGACGGATTCGAACTCACTGACCTGACCTATCACCGACATGTCGACGCGGGCATCGTCCGCATCGCCTTCGATCGTCCCGAGGTGCGCAACGCCTTTCGGCCCCACACCGTCGACGAGCTGTACCGGACCCTGGACCACGCCCGCCAGAG
>DATFMD010000341.1:0-6221 GCA_035267125.1 Nitriliruptoraceae bacterium
CGTCGGATCCCCCCGGCCCGCCGCCGATTCCGTTCACGCCACAGGGCTCGTCGGGCGGCAGCGGTCGTACCTGGGTCCTGGTGGGCGTGGGCGTGGCGCTGCTCTTCGTGGTCGGCATCGGTGCCCTTGCCGTGGCGCTGGTCGCCGGCGGCTCCGACGACAGTCCCGCGGGTGCCGCGGCCGAGCCCACCGCACCCGTGCCCGTCACCGACGCGGCCGCACCGGGGACGGACGCCGAGATGGATGCGTTGTGGGCGGCGTGTGCCGACGGCGACATGCAGGCCTGTGACGACTTGTTCGTGCGGTCGGAGGTCGGTTCCGACTACGAGGAGTTCGGTCGCACCTGCGGCGGTCGGGTCGATGATGCGCTGCTGTGTGTCGACGCCTTCGCCGGCGGTGACTCCGGGACGACGGAGGCTGCCTCCCCCCTTCCCGAGGCCGGTCCCGAGGCACCGCCTCCGGGGACCGACGCCGCCATGGACGAGTTGTGGACGGCCTGCGCCGACGAGGACTGGGAGGCCTGTGACGACCTCTTCTTCGAGTCCGGGATCGGGTCCGAGTACGAGGAGTTCGGTCGCACGTGTGGCTATCGCATCGCGGACGCCTTCCTGTGCGCCCAGGACATGACCGGCGCAGCCGGTGACGAGGGCGCGTCGGGCGGCGACATTCCGGGTGCAGGACCCGATGCACCAGCAACCGTGGCACCGGCCACCGACGAGGAACTGGACGCGCTGTGGACCGCCTGCCAGGACGAGGACTGGCAGGCCTGTGACCGGCTCTACTTCGAGTCCGAAGCGCAGTCCGACTACGAGTTCTTCGGCGCCACCTGTGGTGCCCGCGACCTCCTCGACGGTGCCGGCCAGTTGTGCCAGGTGCTGCACGCGGAGCCCGGTGCCCCCCCGGTCGTGCTGCCCACGGATCTTGCTCGCGGCATGTGCTTCGACGAACCGGACGAGGAGGAAGTGGTCTTCTGGCTCCAGACGGTGCCGTGTGACGACGCCCACGACGTCGAGATCATGGGTGTGGCAACCCTTCCCCGTGGCCCGATTCCCGAGGACATGTCCACGGCGGCCGTCGACCTGTGCCTGCCAATCTTCGACGAGTTCGTCGGCGTGGCCTACACCGCATCGCGGCTGGACATCTACCACCTGTCACCGACGCCGGAGAGTTGGGAACTCGGCGACAACGACGTTGCCTGTGGCGTCTACGACCCCGATGGGCCGGTCGAGGGGTCCCTCAAGGGCAGCGAGCGCTGATCGGATCATTGCTGCTCGGCACGGGTCGCGTCAGTCGCCGAAGCCCTCGTAGGCAGCGTCCATCTCGTCAGAGGTGTAGGAGCGGAACGCGATCATCGTCCGGGTCGACACCAACCCGTCCAGGGTGGCCAGGTCCTCGGTGACGACGCGCGCGATCTCGTCGTGGCTGGGGACCGCGAGCACCACGACCACGTCTGCCTCGCTGCCGGCCACCGAGTGGGCCGAGCGCACGCCGTCGAAGTCGGCGGCACGGACGGCCGCGGTCGCGATGTGGTCTGGTTCGACGTTCATCAACACGAACGCGTGGATCATGGCTGGTCCTTGGCGGTTATCTGGCCTGCTGGCGCCTGCGCACGATCCTAGCCCTCGTCGGTGCCCGGTCCGGGTGCGGACGACGGCCGAGCACCGTGGGTCCGTCCGGGGGCCTCAGGTCACGGGGCTGGAGTCGTCGTCGTGGGCGAGGTGGCCACCGGAGCGGACCACCTCGCGGATGCGCCCGACGGCGGTGTGCACGTCCAGGAACGACGTGGTCAGGGGCGACAACCCCAGTCGGACGACGTCGGGTGCGCGGAAGTCGGGCACCACGGCTGCCTGCTCGATCAGTGCGCGGGTGATGCCCCAGCCGTGCTCGTGGGCCAGGGACACGTGGCCGCCACGTTGCTCCGCCCGCCGCGGTGACGCCAGGCTGAAGCCCTCGCCGGCAAGGTGCTGGTCCGCCAGGTCGACCAACAGCGAGGTCAGGGCGATCGACTTGGCACGGATCGCGTCGATGCCGGTGTCGGCGACCATGGTGATCCCTGCCTCGGCCGCGAGCAGGGACAGCATCGGCACGGTGCCCACGTGGACGCGTCGGATGTCGGGAGCCGGCCGGAAGTCGAGGTCGAACGAGAACGGCTCGGCGTGGCCCCACCAGCCGGTGATGGGGTTGGCGAAGCGCTCCTGCAGGTCGTTGCGCACGTAGGCGAACGCCGGCGCGCCCGGTCCACCGTTGAGGTACTTGTAGGTGCACCCCACTGCCATGTCGGCGTCGTGGGCGGCCAGGTCGACGGGCACGGCACCGACCGAGTGGCTGCAGTCCCACAGGACCATTGCGCCGGCATCGTGGGCCGCCGAGGTCACCTCGCCGATGTCCCAGATCCAGCCGGACTTGTAGGCGACGTGGCTCAGTGACACGATGGCGACGTCGTCGTCGAGCGCCGCCCGCAACGCCGCCATGTCGCCGTGGATCCCGTCCGGGCTGGTGACGGTGACCACTCGTCCGCCCGGCACCACGTCGGCGACGCCGGCGAGGACGTGGTTGTCGGTGGGGAAGTTGAGGTCGTCGGTGACGATCGTGTGGCGCCCTGCCTGCATCCGCAGCCCGGCCATCGCCAGCTTGAACAGGTTGGTCGACGTCGACTCCGAGATGATCACCTCGCCAGGCCGTGCACCGACGACGGGCGCGAGGGCGTCACCGAGACGGACGTGGGCGTCCCACCAGCCCTCGTTCCACGACCGGATCAGGCGATCACCCCAGTCATGGTCGACGACATGGCGCACCTGCTTGGCGGCGGCCGCAGGCAGGCGGCCCAACGAGTTGCCGTCGAGGTAGAGCAGGTCCGGATCGGTGACCACGAACTGGTCGAGGAGCCCCGACAACGGGTCGGCCGCATCCAGGGCGACGGCGCGGTCATGGCCGTCGAGGTCGGGGAAGGGACCCCGTGGCAGCGTGTCCACCGTCACTCCAGTCCAGCCACGTCGTTCGCGTGGGCGTCCAGGCGTTGCGCCGGCCCCCGATCGGCGGTCACCGGAGCCGATTCGGGGCGTGCTCCGGTCACTGGGTCGTGCGAACGCCGCCGTCGACCGGCAGGACTGCGCCGGTGACGTATGCGCCTGCCCGTGACGCCAGGTAGATGACCGTGCCGGTGATGTCGTCGGCGTCGCCGAAGCGTCCGCGAGGGATGCGCGCCGCGAACTTCTCGCCGGCCTCCGGGTCCTCGAGCGCGAAGGCGGTCATGTCCGACGGGAAGAACCCCGGCGCGATCACGTTGACGGTGATGTGCTCGGGCGTCAGGCGGTGGGCCATGTGTCGGCTCATGTGGTGCACGCCGGCCTTCGACGCCGAGTAGGAGTAGGTCTCCCAGAGCGGGACCGAGAACCCGTCGACGCTGCCGACGTTGATCACGCGCGCAGGATCCTCTGGCGTCGCAGCAACACGCAGCAGTGGCAACAGCGCCTGCGTCGTGGCGAACACGCCGGTGACGTTGACGTCCAGGACCCGTTCGAAGCCCCGGCGTTCGAACTCGTCGATCGGCTGGCCCCAGGCGACGCCGGCGTTGTTGACGAGCACGTGCACGCGGTCGGTGTGCTCGCCCACGGCTGCTGCCAGCGAGTCGACCCCGTCCTGGGTGGACAGGTCGGCCGCGACGGGGATGCAGGCTTCACCCAGTCGGTCCGCAGTCGCCTGCAGGTTGTCCATCTTGCGCGAGGTGATCAACACGGTGGCACCGGCGTCGACCAGGCCGGTGCTGATCATCTCGCCGATGCCGCGCCCGCCTCCCGTCACGACGAAGAACTTGCCTGCGACATCGAACAACGTCATTCTCGGCTCCCTTGGCTGGCCTCGACCGGTCGTCCCGGTGTCGGCACGGTGTTTGTGGCAGGCTAGACGCTGGGTCGTGGCGGTACGGTCGGCCGGCTCGCCGAATCCAGGTCGAGGTGGGAACACCTGGCGACAGAGGTGGAGGTGGCAGACGTGGTACAGGAGGTCGAGCTGGCAGACGTGGCGCAGGTCGACCTCGTCGCGGCCCTGCGAGCGGCCGGTCTCGATGACGTCGACGATTCCGTGCTGGCACGGGCCATGCATGCCCAGGATGCCTCGCTGCACCGCGTGGTTCCCCGGGTGGTGGTGGCGCCGCGTGATGCCGACGACGTCGCCGCGATCGTTGCCGTGTCACGTGCGACGGGCGTGCCGGTGACGGCCCGTGGCGCGGGCACCTCCATCGCCGGCAATGCCATCGGCCCCGGCATCGTGGTCGAGTTCCGTCGGCACATGGACCGCATCCTCCACCTGGGGCCGGACCGGGCAATCGTGCAGCCCGGGGTGGTGCTCGACGACCTGCAGCGGGCAGCGGCGGTGAACGTCGTGCGAGTGGGCGCCGAACCTGCCACGCATTCGCGGGCGACGCTGGGTGGCATGGTGGGCAACAACTCCTGTGGTGCCAGGGCGCTGGGCCACGGCCGCACCAGCGACGGCGTGGCCGCGTTGGCCATGGTGACCGGGGCGGGGGAGGCCGTCACCCTGGGCGACGATCGCGACCTCGCTGGGGTGGCCGGCTCGGACGCGGTCGCACGGGCCCGCCTGGTGGACGGGCTGGCCGCGATCGGCGCGGAGCACGCCGCGACCATTCGCAGTGAGTTCGCGCGCGTGCCGCGCCAGGTGTCGGGCTACGCACTGGAACACCTCCTCGCGAACCGGGACGGGGGACTGGCACCGCGGTCTTCCGCGCTGGTCGCGGTGGGCAGCGAAGGCACGCTGGGGTTGACCACGGCGATCGAGGTCGACCTGGTCGCCGTGCCCGCACACACCGTGCTGGTGGTGCTGGGCCACCCCGACCTGGCCACGGCTGCCGACGCCGTGCCCGGCCTGTTGGCACACCGGCCAGTGGCGATCGAGGGCTTGGATGCCAGGATCGTCGACGCCGTGCGCGCGCGCCGGGCCGACGTGGACGTGCCGCCGCTGCCGGCGGGCAACGGATGGCTGTTCGTGGAGTTGGGCGGCGACGATCCGGGCCAACTGGCAGCGGCGGCCGCCGCACTGGTCGCCGAGGCCGAGGCCAGCGATGCCGTCGTCGTCACCGACGCACGGCACGCCCGAGCGTTGTGGGCGATCCGCGAGGCCGGTGCCGGCCTGGCGGCGGTGGCGCCCTCGGGGCGTCCGGGCCATGCGGGGTGGGAGGACTCCGCGGTGGCGCCGGAACGGCTCGGTGACTACTTGCGCGACCTCGAGGTGCTGATGGTCGAGCACGGCCTGACCGGGATGCCCTACGGCCACTTCGGCGACGGCTGCCTGCACGTCCGCCTGGACTTCGCCCTGCGCTCGAGTGATGGACCGGCGCGGTACCGCCGCTTCATGGAGGCGGCGACCGAACTCGTCATCAGCCATGGCGGCACGACCTCGGGTGAGCACGGCGATGGCCGCATGCGCAGTTGGCTGCTCGATCGCCTGCACGGGGAGGAGGGGATGACGGCGATGCGGCGCGTCAAGACGCTGTTCGACCCCGACGGGATCTGCAATCCAGGCATCATCGTCGATCCGGTGCCGGGCGATCGTGACCTGCGCGCCGTCGGTGTCGAACCCGTGGCTGCCACCGGGTTCGCCATGACCACCGACAGTGGTGACCTGACGACGGCGACGCACCGGTGCACCGGCGTCGGTGCGTGTGTCGCCACGACGCCCGCCACCCAGGTGATGTGTCCGTCGTGGCGGGCCACCCAGCGGGAACAGGACAGCACCCGTGGTCGTGCCCGCGTTCTGCAGGAGGTGCTGCGCGGTGACCTGGTGGCCGATGTCGACGACCCTGCCGTCGACGCGGCGCTGGACCTGTGCCTGTCGTGCAAGGCCTGCGCCAGCGACTGCCCGACCGGCGTCGACATGGCCCGGCTGAAGTCCGAGGTGCTCCATCGTCGCCGGCGTGGGTCCACCTCACTGGTGCCTGACCTGTTGGGCAACCTGCCGTCCGTCGCCGACCTCGCGGCACGCGTGCCCGGCCTGGCGAACCGATCGCTGTCGGCGCCCGGGGTGTCGCGCGTGCTCAAGCGGGTCGCAGACGTCGATCCTCGTCGATCCCTGCCGACGTTCGCGGCCACGACGTTCCAGGCGTCGTACGCCCGCATGGCAGCCGCGGGCCGCCTGCCGCAGGCGCCGTCGCCGGTCGGCCCGGTCGTGCTGTGGGTCGACACGTTCACCGACCACTTCGCACCCGA
>DATFMD010000342.1:0-12847 GCA_035267125.1 Nitriliruptoraceae bacterium
CGCAACTGGTACCTGCCGGACTGGTTGCAGTGGTTGCCGCAACTGCACGTGGAAGGGCCGGTCGACCACGAGCCAGTCGAGCCGGCTGCCCCGACGGGTGACAAGGAGTTGGTCCACGCGGGATCGTGAGGGCCACGCTCCATGCGGCACACCGCCACCCGCCCCGTCTGGGGTGGGTGGCGGTGGATTCGGCGGCAAATCGGCCAACCGCCCTCGCGGGCAGCGCAGGGCTGCCTACATTCGGTCTCGGCCACCACGGCCATTGCCACCTGCTGTCCGACCGGCCGCTCGTCGGACACACAACACGAATGGGGTCACCATGCGGGGTCAGACGTTCGCAATCACTCGTCCATGGGCGGCGATCCTCGCCGCCTTCGTCCTGCTGGCCGCACTCGTCGGCCCGGCCCTGCCATCGTTGGCGGACAAGCCCCCGGTGGTGACCCTGTGCCACGTCGACCACGACTCGGGCGCGTATCGAGCCCTGACCACGCCGAAGGGGGGGAACTCGATCGATGCCCACCTGGGCCACGGCGACGGGCGGCCGGGCGACGAGGTGCCCGACGTGCCCGACATGTACTTCGATGAGGACTGTTCGATGTTCGCCGATGCCGACGGCGACGGGGTGCCGGACGGCGAGGACGTGTGTCCGGGCGGGGATGATGCGGCGGATGCGGATGGTGATGGGGTGCCGGACGCGTGTGACGTGTGTCCGGTTGGCGACGATGCGGCGGATGCGGATGGCGACGGGGTGCCGGACGCGTGTGACGTGTGCCCGGCCGGTGATGATGCGGCGGATGCGGACGGTGATGGGGTGCCGGACGCGTGTGACGTGTGCCCGGGGGAGGACGACGCCGTCGGATGTGAGGACCTGGGGACCGGTGACGTCCAGGTCACGCTTCGGTGGGTCGGCGACGACGATCTCGACCTGCACGTCTTCGAGCCCAGCGGCGAGCACATCTACTTCGCCAACCCGACCAGCACCACCGGTGGCGAACTCGACGTCGACGACATTCCCGGGTGCGGGTCCAGTGACACCGCTGCCCACGTCGAGAACGTCTTCTGGCCGATCGACGAGGCACCGGAAGGGACCTTCAGCACCTACGTCGATGCCTTCAGTTCGTGCGACGGTTCCGTCAACGAGTGGACACTGACGATCAAGGTCGATGGCGTGGTCGTCCAGGAGTACACCGACAACGTCGACATGGGCACCGCGTCCGCCCCGACGGTGGCTCCGTACACGTTCGAGAACCCCACACCAACCCCATAGACACCGTCCCTCCCCGTGGCCCAGGGTCGTGACGGGCCACGGGAGGGACGGTGTGTCCGGATCGGTGTGGCGTTTCGGGACTCGCCCATGCGTCGGCCCGTCGCCGCCGCATCAGAACGCGAGGATGAGCCTGGCCGTGCGTTGTGACCGCTCGTGGATGGCACGCTCGATGTCCGGGCGGTCCTCCTCACGTGCCATGAGCAGTCGCTGTGACGCCTCCCAGACGTCCTCGCGCCATTCGGCGATCATCCGGCTGAACACCCATTCGTCCAGGGGGCCCAGGGCTCGATCCAGGGTGCCCATGCCCGGCGACCACCGGGCCACCACGACGTCCTGTACCTCGTCGACGGTGCTGCCGATGACGTCGTTGACGCTGCGGTGGTCATCCAGGCGCAGTGCTCGCTGGGGCGGGGTGAGGTCGTCCCAGTCGTCGAGCACGTCCGACAGCGCGAACACCAGGTCGTGGTTGATGTGGGCGTTGATGCCCAGCAGCAACAACTGCAGGGGATGGGTGCCGTCATCGGCGCACGCGTCCAGGGCGTTGCGCCACACGCCGGGACACCCGTCCCCGCCGATGCCGTGGTCGTCGCAGGCCACGAAGTAGTAGTCGGCGAACCCGTCGAGCAGTCGGCCGACCCAGACGCTGTCACCGAACTGGTCGGCCTCGATGGCCTCGGTCATCCGGATCGTCATGTGACCGTAGGCATCGGCGAAGATGGCGCGGCGGTCGCCGGTGGGCTCCCACTCGGCCACCATCGTCGCGAGTCGGTCCGCAACCGTTGCGTGCGCCACGTCCGGAGGTGTCGCCCGTGCCATGGTGGGGGTCATGGGCTTCATGGCGGCGGCCGTGACCGAGGGTCGTCTGCGTGACGCGTCGCCCGGATCATCGGCCGCCGGCGTCGGGCCGGGTTCGTTCGCACGTGCTGCCCCGTCCACCTCAGCCATTGTCGTCGATCCATTCGGTCATGCGCTCCTGCATCTGGTCGTCCGACAGCGCCTCCACCTGCTGACCCAGGCCCCAGGTGTGGCCGAACGGGTCCCGGACGCGACCCGCCCTGTCGCCGTAGAACTGGTCCTCCAGCGGGAACACGACCTCGGCGCCAGCGGCAAGCGCACGCTCCCACAGCGCGTCGACATCGCTCGTGTAGATGAACAGGGACGCCGTGGAGAAGCCATCGAGACTGGCCGGCGACCGTGTCGGGGCGTCCGGCCACTCGTCGCCCATCATGATCCGGGTGCCCTCGATCTCGATCTCCGCGTGCGCGACCAGGCCGTCTGGCATCGCCATGCGCTCCCCGACCTCGGTCGCCCCGAAGGCGGCCACGTAGAAGTCGATGGCCTCTGCACACGGCGTGATCGTCAGCGAGGCGGTCACGCCGGTTGGCGGCTGTGGGTGCGATCCGTGGTCGGTCATGCAGGCCTCCGTTGTCGTGGTCGCCGGTGACGGGCTGCTTCGACGCGCAGCACGCGAGGGTGCCGACCCCACCCTCACCATAGGTCCGTGGCTCGTCCAGTTCACGCTCTGCGGGGCGATCAGGACTGGATTGCCCTGCAACGGGCCGAGAGGCCGGGGTGCGTGGCCGTCGGTGGTGCCTAGTCTGGCACCGACGTGACGACGACGTGGACAGGGTGCGACTCATGGGCCGCCGGGTGCTGGTGTTGGGAGGAGGCGGTCGCGAGCATGCCCTGGTGCGTCGACTCGCCTCGTCGGCCTCGGTCGACGCGGTGGAGTCGGCGCCGGGCAATCCCGGCACGGCTGGCCTGGGCGCGACCCATGCGGTGGACCCGAGCGATGCCGATGCCGTGTCCGAGCTCGCTGCCGACCGTCGAGTCGACCTGGTCGTGGTGGGTCCCGAGGCGCCACTGGTTGCCGGCGTGGCAGACAGCCTGCGGGCACGTGACGTGGCAGTGTTTGGTCCGTCTGCTGCCGCTGCGCGACTCGAGGGCTCCAAGTCGTTCGCCCGCCAGATCATGGCCGAGGCCGGCGCACCCTCGGCCGGCTACGTCGCCACCTCCAACCGCGCCGAGGCACATGCGGCGTTGGAGCGCTTCGGCGGGCCCTACGTGGTCAAGGCAGACGGGTTGGCGGCCGGCAAGGGGGTGCGGATCTGCCAGGACCTGGCCGCCGCCCGCGAGGCCGTGGACGATGCGTTGGTCAAGCGGGTGTTCGGCGACGCGGGCGCCAACCTGGTCATCGAGGAGTTCCTGGACGGCCCCGAGCGGTCCGTGTTCGGCGTCTGTGACGGCACCGATGTCGTGCTGCTGGCTCCGGCCCAGGACTACAAGCGAGCGCTGGACGGGGACGAAGGCCCCAACACGGGTGGCATGGGCGCCTACACGCCTGTGCCCGGCTTCGGCGTCCACGATGCCGTGGTTCGCGATCTGGCCGACAGCGTGTTCAGGCCCGTGCTGCGGGTGATGGCCGAGCGGGGGACACCGTTCCGGGGCCTGCTCTACGCCGGGCTCGCCGAGACCGACGATGGTCCGCGCCTGATCGAGTTCAACGCTCGCTTCGGGGACCCCGAGACCCAGGTGATCCTGCCGCGACTGGACTCCGACCTGGGCGACCTGTTGTGGGCCTCGGCAACGGGATCGGTGGCGGACGTCCGCGTGGAGTGGACCGACGACGCCCGGGTCACGATCGTGCTCGCGTCCGGCGGCTACCCGGGCACCTACGCCAGGGGCCGGCCGATCACTGGCCTGGATGCGGCCGACGGGCATCCGGACGCCCACGTGATCCACGCCGGGACGGCGCAGACCGGCGACGCGACGGTCGTCACGGCGGGTGGGCGCGTCCTGAACGTCGTGGGTCGTGGGCCCGACGTGGCGGCAGCCCGGGCAGCGGCCACGGAGGCTGCCGACCAGATCGACTTCGACGGGCTGCAGCGGCGATCCGACATCGCGGTGGGCATCTGAGGCCATGATGCAGCGCGTCGTCGTGCGGGGCACCTCCGGCAGCGGAAAGACGACGTTCGCGGCTGCATTGGCCGCCTGCCTCGGGGTGCCCCACGTGGAACTGGACGCCCTGTTCCACCAGGCAGGGTGGAGGCCGCGGCCAGTCGAGGATTTTCGTGCCGAGGTGGCCGCCACGACTGCCGGCGACCGCTGGGTGGTCGATGGCAACTACGCCGCAGTGCAGGACGACCTCAGGGCACGCGCCGACACGGTCGTGTGGCTGGACCTGCCCCGCTGGCTGGTGACGCGCCGGGTGCTGTGGCGCACGGTCATGCGTGGCGTGATGCGCCAGGAGCTGTGGAACGGCAACCGTGAGTCGCTGGCGAGCCTGGTGCGTCGCGACCCCGAGCACAACATCGTCGCGTGGTCCTGGACGTCGTGGCCACGGCGACATGCGGAGGCGGTCGCGGACTCGTCCGGGTCGGGTCCCGACCACCTGACGGTCGTCCGCCTGACATCGCCATCCGGCACCGCCACGTTCCTGGACGCCGTTGCCGGTGTCGCCGTCCGATGATCGTCCCGCCGCCGGCGCGCAGCCTGGCCGAGGATGCAGGCCCGCCGCCTTCGCGGATCCGGATCAGGTGCTGGTCCAGCGGGCCAGTTGCCGGGACTGGACGACCAGCGTGCCGGTTGCATCCCGCACCAGGGCGTCCTCGTCGAGCCATCCGTCCTGGACGTGGTGGGTTGCGACCTCCACGGTCAGCGGGCCAGGTTGGGGACGAGCCCGGAAGTGGGCGGTCAACTCGATCGTCGGCACCCAGCCCTCCATGCCCAGCACGTTCCATGCCGCCGGCGGCGTCACGTCGCAGGCCACGAGGGCCGTCAACTGGTCGACGTCGTGCGTGGCCAGCTGTCCCCGCAGCACGGCATGGTCGCCGCGTTGGCCCATCGCGAACCCGGCCGTGGCAACGTCCAGTCGCAGCCCGAACTGTGCAGCCACCTGCGGTGCGGTGAACGGCAGGTCCGGATGGCCGGCCGGGGGGCTGAGCGTTGCGTCCTCGACTGCCCACACCTCCCTGTCGGTCCACGTCGGCCCGTCCATGCCGGTTCTGTCCCCGACCGACGCGATGGCCGTGGCGACGGGCCGCTCGTCCTGGCTCGCGGTGGCGTGCCACGACGCGAACCGGCGGCTGCCGCCGGCGCGCGTGAGCGTGATGTCGAGCGGACCCGGGACGGCCTTGTTCAGGTAGTGCACCGTGATCGTGAACAGGTCGGGTGCATCGGCCGCCATCAGGAAGGCCCGTCCGAACAATGCCGCCACGTAGCCACCGTGGGGAATGCCGAAGACGTCGTGGTCCTCGCTGATCGTGGCGTGGGCGATGTCGCCGTCCAGGTCCATGGACAGCGCTGCGGCCAACGAGGAGGTTTCGATCGTGGGTGATGTGGTCATGGTGGGTCCAGTCTCGTTCCGTTGAGGTCGCGGCCACGGCTGTCGTGGTCACGGCCTCAGCGTGGGTGACGGGTGATGCGAGGCGCTGGTGGGGTGGTGCTGGTCGGGGCAGCGGCCTGCTGTGACAGTGTCATATTACAGTGTCATGCCAAGGATGTCGTGCCGGTAGGGTGATCCGCGTCGGCAAGCGCGCGCCCACGGGGCCAACACCAGGCCGGCTCGTCGGAGACATGGAGAGAGATGTGGAACGCGTGACGCGGGACGACGTGGTGGCGTCGGCACTGCAGGCGCTGCGTGGCGGTGGACCGGACGCGCTGTCGATGCGTCGCCTGGCCGAGGACCTGGGCGTCAGCTACCAGGTCGTCTATTCACGTGTCGGGGGCAAGGCCGACGTGGTGCGTGCCGTCCACGACGATGGCTTCGATGTCGTACGGCGGCGCGTGGCCGCGCTGCCCGAGCGTGCCGGGTCAGCCGAACTCGTCCATGCGGTGGCGCGTGACTACCTGGCATTCGCCGTTGCCGAGCCGATCCTGTTCTCGGTGATGTTCGGCAATCCCGTGCCCGAGTTCGTTCGTGACGACGCTGCCCGCGCGGTCGAACTCGATGCCTTTCGGTCGTGCTGGGTGGTCGCCGTGCGGGCATGGCTCGTCGAGCAGGACCTGCCGTCGGGAGATCGTGTCGCGGTGCGCCTGGCCTGGCGGCTGTGGACGGCCGTGCACGGCATCACCGTGGTGCACCTGGCTGGCCATCAGTCACCGTCGGGCGACCCCGACGTGGAGGTCGACCTGGTCGTCGGCGACATCCTGGCCAACCCGATCGGTTCAGGTGTGGCCTGAGGGCCGGGTCAGGTGTGGCCTGAGGGCCGGGTCAGGTGTGGCCTGAGGGCCGGATCAGGTGTGGCCTGAGGGCCGGATCAGATGGGCCTGGGCGCAGGCAGACGACGACCAGGTCCACGCAGGATGGCGATTCAGGTGGCCAGGGTCCGCAGGTCGAAACCGACACTGATCGCCAGCAGCGCCACCACCACGCCGATGAAGACCGTGTAGGCCCAGCGGTGCGTCCAGTTCGCCTGCCACACCCGTCGCAGGCTGCGCACGGCCAACATGATTGCCACCACGGACAGGACGAGGTCGACCGGGGTCGCGACGATGTCGGCCCATGCGGCCAGGGGCAACAGCAGCGGGACCAGCACGTAGGCGATGATGCAGCGCACCGCCGACAACACCAGCGAGCCCTGCAGGTCCATGAGTGCACGAGGCTCGGCATCGCGCAGGCCCAGGACTCGGCGGGCAAGGCGGTCCATCGCCGGGACGTTCGGGTTCCGCCGTTCCGAGGGCGCTGGCTCCGCTGGCGCCTGCGCGGTGCGGGCGGCGGAGGCACCGTCGATCTGTGACGATTCGACAGCCTGCTGCTCAATTGGCAGCTCGCGGGGCCGGGCGTGCATGTCGCGGACACCTGTCGCGGGACGGGGCGACGGAGTGTATGACCTCGGTGGAGACGGGATCGGCAACGGCCCGGCACGAGGCGGCGCCCACGAGACGGCAGGCGAGGAGGGACTTCCTGCCTGGTGGTGTGGACGATTCGAACGTGGAGAGCGGGTTGGGACGCGCCGCCACCGTGCCGATGTGGTGCCCCTGCACGGGCACCCATCGGTTTCGTGTGGCAACGCGTCCCAACTTTGCACTGCCCCGGGGTGCACTCCCCGCGCAAGTTTGCGATTCGTCACTCGAATACTGCACTGGACTCTACCGTCGGGGGCTGGCCGTGGCCCCGGGTCGCGCGTTCGTGAGGAGATCCTCATTCGTGGCCGCAGACCCCCTCTCACGGGTGGTTCGCCGACAAGACGGATTCGGCCGCGCCGTGGGGGGCGGTCCGCCGTCCCGGTACTCCAGGGGTGTCACCGCTCCGGGCGAGACGCAGCCACCGCGCCGCCGATCACGAGCACGACTCCGGCCAGCGCTGCGGGGGCGACCTCGTCGCCCAGCAACGCCATGCCCAGTCCGACTGCAACGACCGGGATGATGTAGGTCACGAACGATGCACGGGATCCACCCACGCGGCCGCTCAACTGCGCCATCATGACGAACGCCAGGCCGGTTCCCAGCACACCCAGCGCCACCGTTGCCAGCACGGGGAGCCACTCGAACGTGCTCGTCTGCAGACCCCACAGGCCGAACGGCATCGTCCCGATCGTGGAGATGACCAGGGTTCGCCGTGCCACGGGGACCGCGCCGTACCGCTGCTGGAGCGGGCCGAGCAGGTGGACCGACCAGCCGTACATGATGGTGGCGATCAGCACCATCACGACGCCCAGGACCGCCGAGTCCCCGCCGGCTGCCGTGCTGCTGACCGAGACCAGCACCATCCCGACGAATCCGATGACGAGGCCGATGCGCTGGGTGCCGCGTGACGGCCGTCCGAACCAGATCGTTCCGATCAGGGCTGCCCAGATGGGCGTGGCGCCGTTGAGGATCCCCGCGACTGCCGAGTTGATGTGCTGTTCGGCGATGGGGAACAGCGTGAAGGGGATCACGACCCAGATGACGGCGAGCAACACGAGTCGTCGGTCGTCGGCTGGCTCGAAGGTGGCGTTGCGCCCCCGAACGAGCAGCAGTGCAGCGGCGCCGGTCCCCACGCGCACCAGGGTGATCACGCCCGGGTGCAGGGACCGCAGTCCGACCGCCATCAACAGGAACGACGAGCCCCAGATCAGGCTGAGTCCCAGCAGCAGGATCCAGTCCAGGGCCTCGAACGCGCCGCGATCCGATCGAGTCGGTGGAGCGACTGCCGCAGGATGTGGAGGTGAGGCGGTCATCGAGTGCCCGGTCGCGGTGACGTCGGCATGACTGCTGCACGTCGGGTGGGTGGCGAGGCGGTGGCCGGGTGGGCCGGCCTCCAGTGTGCCAACGCGCGGGCCGGCCGCACTGTGAGGTGTCGATGCGGTTGCGGTGTGCGCCGGCATCGAGGTTGGCCTCTATCCTGCCGTGGTCCGCGACCAGTGAGGACGACGTGACCGCCACCGTCGGCATCGTGATGGGTTCGACCACCGACCTTCCCGTGATGGAGAAGGCTGCTCGGCAACTCCAGGAGTTCGGCATTCCGTACACGCTCGACGTCATGTCGGCCCATCGCAATGCTGCGAAGGTGTCGGCATGGGCGTCGTCGGCAGCCGACGATGGCTACCGCGTCCTGATCGCGGGTGCCGGTCGCGCCGCGCACCTGCCGGGCGTCGTCGCGGCGCACACGGCCCTGCCGGTCATCGGGGTGCCGTGCCTGTCGGATCACCTCGGTGGGGCGGATGCCCTGTACTCGATCGTCCAGATGCCACCGGGTGTGCCGGTCGCGACGGTGGGCATCGACAACGCCAAGAACGCTGCGATTCTGGCAGCCCAGATCCTGGCGTTGTCCGACGCCGACGTGGCGCGGGCGTTGGCCGACTTCCGCGAGGCCCAGTCCGGCAAGGGCATGGAGCACCGCGAGTGGAGCCCCGACGAGGCTGAGTCGTCGGGTTTCGGCTTCCAGGCCTGACCTCCCGGGGCCAACCAGGGTGTCATCAACCGAAACCACCGACCGCCATGTCCACGTGAAGTCCCCGTCCGCACGCGGCAACTCCATGCAGGTCCAGGTGCGCTGACCACTCGGCATCATCGACAGCATCCGTGGGGCCCGGCGACATCGCCGGGCCCCACGGCTGTGTGCGTGCCAGCCCGCGTGCGACGCGTGCGCGGATCGGGAGCGCGACGACGCCGTGGACGCCTATCGTTGCTGGTGCATGCCGGCCTGGAGCGCATGGTGCCCCCTCGGCGAGGGAGGGCGGAGGCACCGGGGCGCCTCCACGCGTGGCGATGTGCCGGCGCGATGCCTGGAGGAGCCATGAATCGCATGCGAATTGCAGGAGCCGCGGCACTCGTGCTGGCGGCTTCGATGGTCGTGGCGACCGGTGCCAGTGCGGAGCAACCATCGACGCTGGACTACCGGGGCAGCGACACCGACGACGTGTCCCACCCGTTGGGCGACGAGCAGCGCGCGCGCCGCCAGGCCGCGCTGGAGATGCAACTGGTCGGCAAGTCCGACGGAGGGCCGGTCGCGGAGGTCGCCAGGGGCCAGTTCGTCGAACTGGAGCGCAGTGACGAGGACGAGATCTGGACCGTACTGGGCGAGTTCGGCGACCTCGAGTCGCCGTTCGGCATCCTGCAGGGTGGGCTGCCAGGGCCGCTGCACAACGAGATCCCGGAACCCGACCGCAGCGTGGACAACTCGACCATCTGGCGCGAGGACTTCAGCCAGAACTACTACGAGGACTTGTTGTTCTCGCAGGAGCCCGGCGCCAACTCGATGGCCAACTTCTACATCGAGAACTCCTCCAATCGCTACACCGTCAACGGCCAGGTCACCGACTGGGTCCAGGTGCCCTATCGCGCCGCGCACTACGGACGCGACTACTGCGGCAGCATCGTGTGTGCGCAGACCTGGGTCTTCGTCCAGGACTCGGTGAACGCCTGGTACCAGTCACAACTCGACGCCGGGCTGACGACCGACGAGATCGACGTGTACCTGTCTCGCTACGACACGTGGGATCGCTACGACCACGACGGTGACGGCAACTTCGACGAGCCCGACGGCTACATCGACCACTTCCAGTCCGTGCACGCGGGTGTCGGGCAGGAGACCGGCGGTGGCGAGTACGGCGCCGACTCGATCTGGTCGCACCGGTGGTACGTGCAGCTCACCCCGATCGGGGGCGGTGGGCCGACCCTGGACGACGGCACAGTGGTGCCCAACGGCGGGGCGCAGATCGGTGGTTCGAAATACTGGATCGGCGACTACACCATCGAACCCGAGAACGGCGGAGTGGGCGTGTTCGCCCACGAGTTCGCCCACGACCTCGGGCTCCCGGACCTGTACGACACCGCCGGCAACACCTGCGGGTCCGCATGCGAGAACTCCACGGCCTTCTGGACCCTGATGTCATCGGGGTCCTACGGCAACGACGGCACCGTCGACATCGGTACCAAGCCCACCCACATGGGTGCCTGGGAGAAGCTGCAACTCGGCTGGCTGGACTACGAGGTGGCCTTCCAGGGTGAGTCCTCGACCCACAAGCTGGGGCCGGCATCGGCCTCGACGAAGCAGGCCCAGGCCCTGATCACGCTGCTCGACGACAAGATGGTGGTCGAGCAGATCGGGTCACCCTTCGCCGGCGAGCAGTTCTACTACTCCGGCCAGGGCAACGACCTCGACAACTTGATGTACGCCAACCTCGACCTGCCACCGAATGCCACCATGACCGCGCAGGTCGACCACGACATCGAGGAGGACTGGGACTACGCCTACCTGGTCGTGTCCGACGACGACGGCGCATCCTGGACCGAGGTCGAGACCAACCTGTCCACCACCTCCGATCCCAACGGCCAGAACTTCGGGTTCGGGATCACGGGATCTTCGGGTGGCTGGACCGAGTTGACCGCGGACCTGTCGGCATGGACCGGCGACACGCTGGTCGGGTTCCGCTACTGGACTGACGTGGCCGCGGTCGAACCGGGCATCTCCCTCGACGAGATCGCCGTGACGGGCGCGCCCGTGCTGGGTGCCGAGGACGGCGACCCGGCGATCACGGCCGACCCGACCGACGGCTTCCGCGAGACGACGGGGTCCGAGGAGGCGGCCTACTTCCATGCCTACATCGCCGAGTACCGCACCCACCGGGGCTACGACGACGCCCTGCGGACCGGCCCGTACAACTTCGGGTTCACCGACGTCCAGCCCGACTGGGTCGAGCGCTTCTCCTACGAGGACGGGCTCCTGATCAGCTACTGGGACGAGTCGCAGTCCGACAACTCCACCTCGGCCCATCCGGGTGAAGGGTTGGTCCTGCCCGTCGATGCCCATCCCGAACCGATGTACGACGCATTCGGCAACCCGTGGCGGGCCAGGATCCAGGGGTACGACTCCACCTTCGGGCTGGACGCGACATCGGGCCTGACCCTGCACAACCTCAGTGAGCCGTCGGAACACCCGAGCCTGCCGGCCGAGTCGACCTTCAACGACCTCCGGTCGTATTGGAGGTCCGAGACGGAGACCGCCAGCGTGCAGGTGCCGGCGGCGGGCACCGCGATCACGGTGGTCAACACCTCGGCCCGGGGCAACTTCGCCCAGGTGAAGGTGGCGCCCGTCGACAGTCCCGACGACACCGCGTTGGGCAACGGCAAGGGCAAGAAGTAGCCGTCGCTGCGCCCCGGGCCATCGGGGGTCGCCCCGGTTCGTCGCGGGCTCCGTGTTCGCGGGCTCTGACCTCTCGGGTGGCCCGGGTGGCTCACCGGGGTGACTCACCGGGTGACTCGACCGCTCCGTCGTCGGACGGCACCGACGGCGCCGCGGTCGTCACGGGTCGGGTGTGCAGGATCCACAGCCCCGCGACGACGTACCAGGCATCGGCGATCGTGTTGTAGGTGCGCTGGACCAGGCCGCCGATGCCGAGGTCGACCGTGATCCCGACCAGGAAGACGACGCCTGCGGTGATGCCCAAGCCCCACGACAGACGGGCCAGGACCACGTCGTGGTGTCGCACCCGCCACGCCAGGACCAGCGGCGTCGCGATCAGGGCGAGGTAGCCGATCCCTGCCAGCACCGTGTGGGCACTGTCGATCGGTGTCGTGCCGAATCCGGGGCATCCCTGCGTGCACGGTGCGGCGGCGATCAGCACGGTGGCGACACCGGACACGCCAGACGTCCAGACCACGGCCCGTCCGGTGCCGGGTGCCAGCCGGTCGGCCGCGGGCCCGAACGCGGCAAGCAGGATGCCAGTGGTGACCAGGGCGACAGTCATCAGGACCCGTGTGGTGGTCGGTGCCCCGATCGCGAACGTCTCGCTGATGGCCCCGGTCACGGGGTCGTAGCCATCGATCAGCAGTCCGGCGATCGCCCACGATGCGACGTACCCGCACACGCCGACGACCGTCAGGGCCATGACGCGACGCGCCCACGTGTCCGCACGGGAACCGTGGTGATCGTCGCTGGGGCTGGGCACGACATGCCTGGGAGTGGGCGGGATGGCGGACGAGGATAACGACGCCGGCGTTGGTGGCTGCGACCGTGCGGCCAGTACGATTGCGGCCATCGTTGCCCCAGTCCACAAGGTTGCTTCCCGTGTCCGAACTCGACGGTCTCACCCTCCTGCGCTCCGGCAAGGTGCGCGACATCTACGACGCCCCCGACGGGCGCCTGCTGCTGGTCGC
>DATFMD010000343.1:0-3939 GCA_035267125.1 Nitriliruptoraceae bacterium
GACCATCGTCTACGGCATCCTGGCCGGCGTCGGGCTGGCCGTCGCGCTGTCATTGCTGGAGCTGGGGTTCCGCCTCGCCCGGCCGAGTTCAGCCGTGCTGGGCAGGGTTCCGGGCGTGTCCGGGATGCACAACGTCGCCGACTATCCGGAGTCGGAAACCCTGCCGGGGCTCGTGATCTATCGCTACGACGCCCCGTTGTTCTTCGCCAACGTGGGGGACCTGCAACGCAAGGTGCAACGCATCGTCGACCAGGAGCTCGACGCCTTCCCCACCGAACCACCGCGCTGGTTCCTGATCAACGTCGAGGCGGTCACCGAGATCGACATCACCGCGTCGGACGGCCTGGCCGCACTGCACGAGAACCTGGCTGCCCAGGACATCCACCTCGGACTCGTCCGCATCAAGCGCGAGCTCTACAAGCCACTGCAACGTGCGGGCGTGATCGACCTGGTCGGCCAGGACTTCCTGTTCCCCACGCTGCCGGTGGCCGAGCAGGCCTACCTCGACTGGGCCGAGGCGAATCCGCGGGAGGTGGTCGTTGTCGACGAGGTCGAACCGGTCCTGCACGAGGACGGTTCGATCCAGGCCGTGTGGAAGTCCGACACGACCACCCACTCGTCCGAATGAGGGAGGCGGCGCCCCCGTTGTGAGGGGGCGGCGCCCTCGTTGTGAGAGGGCAGCGCCCTCGTTGTGACGGGGTGGCGCCCTCGTTGTGACGGGGTGGCGCCCTCGTCCCCGGCGGCCACCCGTGTCACGGACCTACGCTGGTCGACCATGACCACGATCCGGACCGCCACGCCCACCGATGCCGCCACCATCCTGGCGTTCATCGTCGACCTGGCCGTCTACGAACGCGAACCCGACGCCGTCGAGGCCACCGAGGAGCAGTTGGCCGCCCAGCTGGCATCGGATCGGCCGCCGTTCGAGTGCCTGATCGCCAGCCACGACGTCGACGGCAGCGGTGATCGCGATGTCGGGATGGCGCTGTTCTTTCCCACCTACTCGACCTGGACCGGCGTCCCGGGCATCCGACTGGAGGACCTCTGGGTCGACCCCGCCGCCCGGGGCCGCGGCATTGGCCTGGCCCTGCTGCGCGAACTGGCGACATTGACGCTGGCCCGCGGCGGCGCCCGTCTCGAGTGGGACGTGCTGGACTGGAACACCCCCTCCATCGACTTCTACGAGGCGGTCGGCGCGGTCGCCAAGGACGACTGGCTGACCTATCGGCTGGCCGACGACGCGTTGGTCGCGATGGCCGAGGCAGCCCGCCGCGACTGACGACCGTCCCGGTCGCGGGTCCGCCGCACCAGCACCTCACCAGGCCATGACGCCACCTCACCACGCCACCACGCCAACGCCACCCTCATCGCGCCGCTTCACCACACCGCGCCGCCTCACCTCCCGATCTCACCACGCCCGCCCCATCAGGCCGTCGCGCCACCTCGCCACGCCCTGACCACGGGGCCCACCATCCCGCGTCACCACGTGCGGATCAGGCGCGCACGTCCGTCGGTTGCAGGAACTCGAGTCGGTTGCCGAATGGATCGTGCACGTAGATGCGTCGGTGGCCGGGGAAGTTGTCGTCCGGCGTCGCCTCGACCCCGGCGTCGGCAAGTCGGGCCACGATGGCATCGAGGTCGTCGACCATGATGCCCGGGTGTGCCTTGCGTGCCGGCGCGAACCCCTCCTCGATGCCCAGGTGCAGTTCGAATGTGCCGCTGCGAAACCAACATCCTCCGCGTTCCGCCAGCACCGGCGGCTTCGCGATCTCCTCCATCCCGAGGGTCTCCGCCCAGAATCGACGGGCCGCGTCCTCCCCGCCTTCCGGAATCGCCAACTGGACATGGTGCAAACGGGCGCGCACTGCGGTCTCCTCGTGGTGCTCGGCACACGACCCATCCAACCACGTGCCGGGCGCCTGCCTGGACACGACCATCCCACGCCAACACGACCACGCCACTGGCGGTCTGAAGGCAGGCGGACAGATCGCACCCATGGGTCATCGTCCGAGACGAACGTGTCGCTGGTCACTGCAGCAGCACGCAACCGCCGACCCATGCTCCTGCGCCGTCGACCGCTCCCCTGCCGCCAAGTCCCCAGCCGAGGTGGGCGTTCGGGACCTCCCTCGCATTTCACACCTCCTCGACGGCTCCGAACTCGCGGCACCAGCGTGAGCTCTGCGAACATGAAAGACTGTTTCGGACACTGACGTGTCACACCCACTCCGTACATTCGTTCCATGAACTCGCCGACCCGCCCCCACCACGTGCCAGCACCCTGGCAACGCCCGACCGAACTCGTCGGACGGGCCCGCCACCTGGCCGTGCCGGATCGATCCTGTCGCGGTTCATCGCAGGAACTGCCCGCGTCACCCCCAGTGTCCGACCAGGGATCGGCCCATCTCGATGGCCTGTCCCGTACCGAACCCGCCCCACGCGCCGCGACCCCGATGGCTGCCGGCCCACGCACCGTGACCCCGATGGCTGCCGGCCCACGCACCATGATCCCGGTGGGTGGTGGCGTCGCCCCGCTGCCGTCGCTGGCCGCGCAGGTGGATTGGTCGGGGTCGGCTGCCCAGGCGGCAGTTGGCAGGCTGCTGGGCACGGCGCGGGAACTGGATGCCACGGTCGCCCAGTTGGTCGAGGACCTCATCTGCGTCGTGGAATCGGGTGCCACGGAGCAGGCGCTCGGAGCTGCGGTCGAGATCGTGATGTCCCAGTCCTGTCGCATGGTCGGATTCGAACGGCGCACCCTGCTGCGGGCGTCCACCACGCTGGTCCGCATGCCCGCAACTCGCCAGGCCTTCCGCGACGGACGGGTGTCGTGGTCGCAGGTCCGCGCCGTCCTGACCGCCGTCCGGCCCCTCCGGATCGCCGACCTGGTCGACGTCGACGACCTGGTCGGGGAACTCGCGGACACGCTCGCCACCTGCGAGGCAGACGCCCTGGTCCACGAGGTCGACTGGCACGTCGACCAGGTGATCGCCCAACGACAGACCGCAAGGCGTCGCCAACCGATCGAGGACAACCGGTTGATCCCGCTGCCGCGCCTGGACGGCTCGGGCGCCATCCACGGCGACTTCGACGCGGCGCACTTCCCCCTCCTCGTCCAGGCCATCGACAACCACGCCGCCGACCGGCATCCCCTCGATGCCGTGCCGGATCCGGATGCCTGTGTCCACGCCGACTCGGATGCACAGGGCACCGCCGTTCGGTTTTCGCCTCACGGGTCGGACGAGTCGGGCGACGGGTCGGGAGCCAGGTCGCAGGGCGGCCCGGGCGACACCGCGCACGACGGGGTGGGAGACAGTTCGGGCGACAGGTTGAACGTCGGGTCGGGCGACCCGTGCCAACGTGTTGGGTGTGAATGTGGGTGTACTCGCTGTGGCGGCGGACTGGTCTCCGACGCCGCACTGACTGCAGCCCACGCCCATGCGACCACGCTCCGTGGCCGCAACGCCGGTCGCCGCGCGCTGGCGCTGTTCGAACTCGCCACTGGCATGGACGCGACCACATTTGCCGGACTCGACCCCGACCGTCGGCCAACCGCACGACCGTCGGTGCTGGTGACCTGCCACCTGGACTCGCTGCTCGACGGCAGCACGCCGGCATGGGTGCTCAGCGGTCTTGCCGGTCGCATGAAGGCGGACGCCGCCACGGTGCGCGCCTGGGCCAATGCCCAGGGAGCGGACGTCCGGCTGATCGCCATGGACGATGTCGGCCAGGTCGTCGGCGTCGGGAGGCGTGCACGGTTCGCCACCGGGTGGCTTCGTGATGCCATCATCGCCCGTGACCTACACGACACTGCCCCCGCGTCCACGACACCCGCGACCGTCTGCGACATCGACCACGTCCGCGATTGGCACAAGGGCGGCCGCACCGACGTCGACAACCTGACCCTTCTGTCACGCCGGTTCAATCGAGCCAAGCAGCAAGGCG
>DATFMD010000344.1:0-6700 GCA_035267125.1 Nitriliruptoraceae bacterium
CCCACGGCTTGGTTGACCTATCCGGTGTTGCAGGGGGAGGACGCGCCGAACCAACCGTGGCCCTCCACCAGGGCGCTATTCGCCGCGCAGGCGGCGCGACGCAGACCACAGGCCGGGCAGCACCAGCGACGCGATCCCCACCTTGACCAGGAACCCCTGCCAGAACGGGACCACGCCGGCGGTGATGGCCTCGGCCAACGAGTAGTCCAGGCCGATCATCAGACCGGCGACACCGAATGCCAGGATGATCATGGTCCCCGCCGAGAACGTGACGATCGCGTGGCGAACGGTGCGATCCCACCCATGCTGGGCCATCCACCCGACGAACACGGCCGCGGCGGCGAACCCGACCAGGTAGCCCGCGGTCGGACCGACCAGGTGGTCCACGCCCGAGCCCCCACCCGAGTACATCGGCAGGCCAGCCGCCCCCATCGCCAGGTAGGCAAGCATCGACAGTCCACCCAGTCGCGCCCCGAAGCTGGCCCCGATCAGCAGGACGAACAAGCTCTGCGCCGAGATGGGCACCGGCCACAACGGCACCTCCCACTGTGACGCCAGGCCCAGCACCGCCGCACCCCCGATCACCAGCAGGCCCTGGACCACGACGCTGTCGGAGGTCAGTTGCAGGGCCAGCGGCTGGAACGTGCGAGGCGTGGTGGCGGCAGTGGACATCTCGTTCCCGACTTCCTGTAGGCGTGCACCGCTCGAGGCGGCAGGACCGGCCCGAACCGATCGCAGCACCAGCCTAATCGTTGATCGACGACCCGACCGTGGGACAGCAGACGCGCGCTGTCGACCCCATTAGGTTGGATGTCGACACCCCCGGGTCATTCCCCCCCACCAAGAACTGGAGCCGACCATGAAACGCCGATCGCTCGCCTGGCTGACCGCAGCTGGACTGCTGGCCACCGGCCTGTCCGTCCCCGCCGCGGTTGCCGATCCGCCTGCCCACAACCCGGGCGGACCCTGCATCGTCGACCAACAGGCCTACGTGCTGGCCAGTGTCGCCGGCTACGACGAGGTCGAGCATTCCCTGGCGACCATTGCCAACAACAGTCGCGGCACCGTCGAGGTACACCACGCCGGCCTCAGCGGCGAAGGTCGCAACCTGACCTACGCCACCGTGGGCACCGGCGACACCGTGGTCTGGTTGCAGGCCAGGATCCACGGCAACGAACTGCACAGCACCGAGGCAGTGCTGCAGATCCTCCAGCGGCTGGGCGGCAACTCCCAGGAGGCCCGGATGCTGCGCGACGAACTGACCGTCGTGGTCATCCCGCTGTACAACCCCGACGGCGCCGAGGCGGACACACGTCGCAGCACCACGCCAACCCAGACCGACCTCAACCGCGACTGGGAGAACTTCGTCCAGCCCGAATCCGCCGCATGGTGGAAGGTCTTCGCAGAGGTCGACCCCAACATCGGACTCGACCTGCACCACATGAGTTCGGCACCACGCGTGGAGGACACCAGCGACCTCAACCAGTTCCAGATCGGGACGTTCACGGTCGACCCGTCGCGGTTGCTGCCCAGCCAGGCAGACCTGGCACGGCAGATGACCGAGGTCTCCATCGACGCGCTGGACGGATACGGCCAGACGCACCTGGCCCGGTACTTCGACATCGACGTGACCAACGCGGTGCTGTCCAGGATGCTGCTGGGTGGCACGGCGCCTGCCGGTGAGGACCCGTCGTCGCAGTCCCGCATCGACGGGGCGATCTTCTACGAGGTGCGCAGCGTGGGCCAGAAGTCCAACGGCTACCTCGAGCAGTTGTTCATCCGCCCGACGATGGCCGTGCTGACCGCCGCCGCCGACGGGTCGCTGTACGAGTCCGACTGGGCCGACTACGACCAGTTGCCGTATGCCGACTTCGGCCGCTGTGGCTGACCTCGTCGTCACCTCCGAATGACGCGACGGACCCGGCCCGCAACTCGAGGCCGGGTCCGTTGCGTGCGTCCGAACGGCTGACCGTCGAGCTGGTGCCACGACCTTGGTCGGCCATTGCCCCCGATCCCCCGGGGACCTACGATCGATCCCGTCGGGTGTCCAACTGGCCGGCGATGCCGTTGCGGCGGGGAGGTCGACAATGGGGCGCACAGGAATCGCGGTGGCCACGGCCATCGGCGCGGTCGCGGTCGTGGCGGCGGTCGCGAGCGCCCAGACCTCGACACCGACCAGCCCGCCAACTGCATCACCGTCGGCGTCGTCGACATCCGGCGAGGTCGTGACGGCCCCGACCGCCACGCCGACCGAAACGGCCAGCCCGACGGCCACCGACGTGGCGACGCCGATCTCCGATCCGACAGACGTGACGGTGACGCCGTCACCCACGCCATCCACCGGTGCAGACGAGCCTGGGCCGGCCGACGACGATGCCACGGTCGCCCCCGGCGACAACTCGGCAGACACCGAGGCCCAGGACGAGCCAACCGATCACGCCAGCTGTGGGCCACCCCCGTGGGCGGGCCCCAAGGACAAGTCCGGACGCGACAAGGACGAACCCGGACCACCCCCATGGGCCGGTCCGAAGGACAAGTCCGCCAAGGGCGACCGAGCCTGCGACTCCCACGACGAGGACGACGGGTGCGGTCCACCTCCGTGGGCGGGCCCCAAGGACCATGCCGGACCCAAGGATCGGCCCGAGGGCGCCACCGGACCGCCACCCTGGGCCGGCCCCAAGGACCATGCCGGACCCAAGGACTGGGCCTGCAACGGCACCGACTGGGAAGACACGACAGGCGCTGACGACGGCGAGTGACGAACGGCCGACCGGGCCGACGCGTCAGCGCTGCTCGACGGAGCCGGCTTCGGGCGTCGTGGTGGCGCCGAGCATGCGGACCACCGCGGGCACCACGGCCGGCACCACTGATCGGGCCGCGGTGGCAATGGCCCACGGGCGTGGCACGTGGACCTGGGACTCGCCACCCGGTCCCGCTTCCCAGATGGCCTCGGCCGCAGCCTCCGGCGTGGACACCGCCCAGCTGGTCTTCGAGTTCTCGACCAGTTCCGTCTGGGGGAACCCCTCGGTCACGATGAACCCCGGCACGACGAGTCCGACGTGGACGCCGTTGGCCTCCTCCTCGATCGCGAGGCCGTCGCTGAAGCCGCGCAGGGCCGCCTTGGCGGTCGAGTAGCCGACCGCGCCGGCGCGAGAGATGAAACTGGACACGGACGCGACGTTGACGATCGACGAACCGGGCGTCGATCGCAGCAGCGGCAGCAGCTGCTCGGTCAGGGCCACGACGGCATCGAGGTTGACGGCCATGTGCTGCCGGATGCCGGCCGCGCCGGTCTGGGCGAACGTCCCCGGAAAGCGCGCCCCGGCATTGTTGACGAGCACGTCCAGCCGACTGGAGTGGTTGTCACGGACGGCCTCGAAGACTGCCCTGGGCGCACCGGGATCGGTCAGGTCGACGTCCACGACCGTCGCGCCTCCCACTTCGTCTGCCAACTCCTCGAGGCGATCGCGACGGCGTGCCACCAGGACGAGGTCCCAGCCGCGCGCGGCGAACACCCTGGTCGTGGCGGCGCCGATGCCGCTGGACGCACCCGTGATCACGGCAACGTGTGGCATGTCACCCTCCTCGTCTCGACCACAGGGGGTGGTCGCGCAACGAAGGTATGCCTTGCCTGCCGACTCGGTCCGGTGCCGGTGGATCCACCAGCACGCGCCGCGCCCCAAGCCGTGCCAACGCCTCGGCGGGCACGTCGTGGACATCGCGCATCCAGGCCACGTGGTCCCCGGACATGCCCAGGCTCTCGCGCTGGACGACCACGTACCACGCGGCCCGACTGACCCGGTCGACGGCTTCGTCGCGTGCGGCGGGCGTGGTCGCAGGGTCGCGATCCAGGCGTCGCCACCCGGCCACGGCGTCCGCCAGCGCCAGGGTGATCCGTCCCAGCGTGGCGGCCTTCTCGCCATGGAGTTCCTGTTCGACGGTGCCCAGCGCCTCGGCACGTGTGCGTGGTCGCCGCGCCGGCCATCCCGGCATCGTGGTGCGAACGCGGGCACGTCCGGATCGGCTGCGCCCTGGCGTGGACTCACCCTGCTGCCCTTGCTGACCCCGCCGCCCGGGGCCGTCCGACGCGGTCATCCGGCCTCCGCTTCGTCGATGGTGGCGGGCCAGTCGTCCTTGAGCAGTCGCGACAACGACCGGTCCTTGAGCAGGCGGCCCCCGGTCTGGCATCCCGGGCAGTAGTTGGTCTCCTTGTCGGCATAGGAGATTCGCGCGATCGAGGTCCCACACACCGGACAGGGCTCACCGAACTTGCCGTGTGTCGCGAAGTCGTCGCGGAAGGCGGTCACCTTGCCGGGAAAGCCGTCGCCGGTCTCGTCCCGCAGGCGCTGGGTCCATTGGGTCAGCATCGCGACCGTCGCCTCGTACAGCCGGGTGAGCTCGTCGTCGTCGAGTTGCTGGGTCCGCGCCACAGGTGACAGTTCGGCGGCGTGGAGGATCTCGTCGGAGTAGGCATTGCCGATGCCCGACAGGATCGTCGGATCGGTCAGGCCGCGCTTGAGCGTGCGGTTGGTCGTGGTGATGGCGGCGGCGAATTCGTCGCGCGACGCATCGAGCACCTCGAGGCCGCCGCGATCGTGGTCCCCGAGGTCGTCCTCGCGCACGACGTGCAGGCTTGCACGACGCTTGGTGCCGGCCTCGGTGAGGATGAGCGTGCCGACAGGGGTGGCGTCGGGTGCGGTGACGTCGAAGGCTGCCATCCCGATCCTGCCCGGCACCTTGGCACCGTAGGCCTCCCAACGAAGGCGCCCGGCGATCATCAGGTGCAGGACTGCGAAGAGCGGTTCGGCCGCACCGTCTGCGTCGACGTGGTCGCCGAACACGAACACCAGTCGCTTGCCCATGCGTCGGATCTCGGTCACGACCTGTCCGTGGAGGGCATCGACCGGCGGATCGAACGTGCGCAGCAGGGCGAACGACGTCACGCGGACCTTCGCGACGACATTGCCGACCAGGCGCGCCTGCAGGGCCGCGCGGTAGTCCTCGATGTCGGGCAGTTCGGGCACGGTGGTCCTTCGCTGCAGGGACGGGCCCAACCGGCACCGACCGTAGCTCACCACCGCCCCACCAACACCTCCCGACCCTCCCCTTCGACCGTCCCCTCCCGACCATCCCCTGCCGACACCTCGGCCGGTTCGCCACGGAACCATGGGCCGGTCAGCGACACCGACCGCACCCAGGTCCTCGTCTCGCCTTGCAGCGACAATCTGTCCGTGCCATGAAGGCATCGGTGGCATTGTCGCTCTGAGGCGAGACAGGGTGGGACCTGGGGTCGGCGGCTGGGCCGGACCGTGCTGGGTTGGGCGGCGGGCCGGGCCGCGCTGGGGTCGGCGGCTGGGCCGGACCGCCATGGGGTCAGCGGCGGGGCCGGACCGCGATGGGGTCAGCGGCAGGGCCGGACCGGGTGTTCGTCGGGCACCCTGCCTCGAACCGCCCCGGTTTGGGCGACCACGGGTCCCGTCAGCGCCGACGTGCGCGGAAGAACTCGCGCAGGAGGTCGCCGCCCTCCTCACCCAGCACACCCGAGGTCACGTCGACGCGGTGGTTGAGGCGAGGATCGTCGACGATGTTGTCCAGCGACCCCACCGCACCGGCCTTGGGGTCGGTCGCACCGAACACCAGGCGCGGCAACCGTGCCAGCACGAGCGCACCGGCGCACATGTGGCAGGGCTCGAGTGTGACGTACAGCGTCGCGTCGTCGAGTCGCCACGAGCCCAGGACCTCGGCGGCAGCCCGAATCGCCAGCATCTCGGCGTGCGCGGTCGGATCCAGGTCGACCTCACGACGGTTGTGCGCGGCGGCGATCACCTCGCCGTCCACGACCACGACTGCCCCGATCGGCACGTCGTCGTGGCCGGCCGCCGCCCGCGCCTCGGCCAGGGCCACGCGCATGAAGTCCTGGTCCGCGGTCATGATGGGCCGGACACCAGGTCCGATGGTCCTGCCATGGATCCTGCTCCTCGCCCGAATCAGTGTTCCCGGATCACCCTGCCCGAATCATTCTGCCCGAATCATTCTGCCTGGACCATTCTGGTCCGACCAGTCTGCCCCGACCAGTCTGCCCGGACCAGACTGCCGCCGCTCGGCCGGCCACCGTGCGAAGCCAGTGCTGTGGACGGCGGTCCGTGACCGCCAGCCCACTGCCTACCCTCGACCAGCCATGGCAGCCAATCCCGATCCGCACTTCCCCGGCCCTGCGGCGCTGGGGCGTGGCGTCGTCGTCACGCCCGCCAGCGGGGTTCCCGACGGCTTCCCGGCGGATGCCGTCCGCATCCGCATCGACGACGACGTCGTGGCCCATCCCTCGCCCGCCGTCGCCCGACTGCACCTGGCCTGGGTGCGCCGCGAACCGGTCGTCATCGAGTTGGCTGCCGACAACGCCACCCTGCGCGCCCGCGAGACGACGTCCGTCCACCCCTGGCTGTTGCCACACGGGTTCACCTTCGAACGCGAGCGGTTGCACTGGCTGACGTGGGCAAACACCTACGACGCCCGCACCGGTAGCCCGATCTGGTGGCACGGCGAGTTGGCACGCCGCCGCGGAGGAGACCCGTCCGAGGTGGCCGACGTCCGCATCGACGGGGTCGACGCCTGGGCCGACGGAGGTCCCCGCGGGCCCGTCCCGGCTTCCGCGGAAGCGCCACCGAGCCACCTCCTCGACGGCATCGGCCTGGTCCACCGG
>DATFMD010000345.1:0-5962 GCA_035267125.1 Nitriliruptoraceae bacterium
ACATCGACGGGCTCGTTCAGCGAGCGTGCCACTTCGATGGACCTGCGGCTGGACTGGCCCTGGACCCGTGCGCGGTGTTCGGGAAGGAGCATCCACCTGGCCGCCGACCGTGCCACGCGCCGGGCGGAGTCGAGCACTGAACGGTCGGTCGTCGGGCGCTTCTCGCGGATCCATGTCGATGCGTCGGGCACACGCGCCGGCCTGGGTCGAGGGTGTGTCCACTCGACCCGGACGCCGGGGATTCCCTCGCTGCCGATCGCGGGGGCCTGGTGGCCGATGACCGTCACGCGGTGCCCGGCCTCGACCAACGTCTCCGATTCGATCCTGACGCGAGGATCGTGGACGGCGTCGGACATCACGAACATCAGGATGTGCATGGTGGCAGGGCGCTCCCGATGGACCGGGTCGCATCCTATCGTCGTACGATTCCACGACTGCAGCGCCTGCCCCCCGGGCGACGGCGGACCCGAGTGGGCTCGGGCGTTGACCGCCATCTGAGGCACCTGCGCGAGGGGCTACCATCGCGCACTGCTCGTCCGCCCCACATGCGCGCCAAGGATTCCCTCCGTGACCGACCGGTCGCACTCGCCACGCCCGCACCTGCTGTTGATTGCCTTCTACTATCCGCCCAGTCGGGCCTCCGGCGTGTTCCGTCCCCTCGCGATGGCCAACCACTTCGTGGCCCATGGCTGGGACGTGACGGTGATCACCACCGAGCGTTCGTTCTTCGAGTTGATCGACTCCGTCGACGCCAGCCTGGAACACCTCATCGACGAGCGCGTCGAGGTGGAGCGGGTTCCGTTCGCGGGTCGACCGTGGCAACGCGACGTCCGGTCGTTCTCCCGGTTCCGGGGCAACTTCCCCACGCTGTCGGACAAGGTTGCGGCCTGGCGAGAGTCCGCGGTCTTTCCTGATCGCTATGCGCCCTGGATCCCCGGCGTCGTCACCGCCGGCCTCGGGATCCACGGCCGGCACCCGGTCGACGTGGTCATGGCCACAGGGAACCCGTTCGCCGCGTTCGGTGCCGCCGCCGCCCTGGGCAAGCTCGCGAGTCGCCCGTTCGTCCTGGATTACCGCGACGCATGGACGCTCAACCAGTTCACCGAGGAGCCGTCGTTTCCCGCGGACTCCCCACAGGTCAAGTGGGAACGACGCCTGATGTCGGATGCACGGCGGATCGTGTTCGTGAACGAGGCACAGCGCCAGTGGCACGCCGAGCGGCATCCCGCTGCTGCGGAGCGCATGATCGTGGTCGAGAACGGCTTCGACGAGCACATGTTCCCGCAGGCGGTGGAGCCGACCCGCGACGACGGTCCCGCCGTGTTCGGCTACGTCGGCACCGTCACGGAGCAGTTGCCCCTCGAAGAGTTCGCCGCCGGGTGGCTGCTGGCTCGCGAGGAGCGGCCCGGCATCACCTGCCGCATCCACGGCCACCTTGGCTTCTTCCCCAATCAACGCGAGCGCATCCTCGACCAACTGCCCGTCGGGGATGGCACCGGGGTGACCTACGAGGGTGCGGTCACCAAGGCGGAACTGCCACGCGTGTACGCAGATCTGGACGCGTTGCTGATGATCATCCCCTCCTCGCGCTACGTGACTGCCGGGAAGGTCTACGAGTACATGGCGACGGGCCTGCCGCTGGTGACGGTGCACGAGCCGTGGACCGGCGCGCGCGAACCGCTGCGAGGACGCCCCGGTGTCTTCGAGGTCGATGACCTGTCACCCCGTTCGGTCGCCGACGCGATCGTCGCGGCCGCCGACCACATCGCGGCGTCACGACACGCTCTGCGCCCGGAGGCCCGCCTCCATGCCGACGCCTTCACGAGGTCACGCCAGTTCGAGCACCTGGACGAGCACCTGCGGGCGGTGACGGCATGACGGCCGACCTGGTGGTGGTGACCCCGTGGTATCCCACGGTCGACAAGCCGTTCGGCGGCGCCTTCGTGCGCTCGATGACGGCCGCCGTCGTGCCCCACGTCGACACCGTTCGCACCATCCACCTGGACGAGTGGCCGCTGGTGTCGGGCAAGGTGGCCCAGTACGCCGTGACCGACATGACGCGTGACCTGATGCAGCGCGGGGCGACACGTCGACTCCGTGACGTGCCCGACGGCGGTGAACTGTCCCTGCCGGTGCCTGTCCAACCGCGCAGTCCCTACGACCTCGCGGCCGACGAGGCCTCGCGATCGCTGCGAGCCGTCGTGGATCCCGACGCCTTGCCGGAGATCGTGCACGCCCACGTCGGGCTGCCTGCCGGCTGGGCGAGCCACCTGGCCTTTCCCGACGACGTCGGCCTGTTCGTCACCGAGCACGCCACATTCCTCCATCGGATGACGCACGAGGCTCGTCCGCGACGGATGTATCGCGACGTCGCCGCTCGCGCAGATCGACTGTTCGCCGTGTCGACCTTGCTGGCCGAGCAGTTGGCGGACCTGTTCCCAGGTGCCCGCGACAAGATCGAGGTCGTGCCCAACGCCATCCCGTTCGATCGTTTCCCCTGCCGGAGCCTGCAGTCGCCCACGCCTCTGGCACGGTGGCTCTACGTCGGCAGCCTGCAGGCCCGCAAGGGCGTGGTGGAACTGGTGCGAGCCTTCGCGACGTGCCATGCCCGCCACGACGAGATCACGTTGACGCTGCTTGGCGATGGCCCGCAGCGCGAAGAACTGCTGGCGCTGGTCGAGGAACTGGAGATCGCCGATGCGGTGCACTTCGTCGACCCGGTCGCACCCGACGAGGTCTTCCCGATCATGCTGGAGCACGATCTGCTGACGCATGCCAGCCGCTACGAGACCTTCGGCATGACGATGGTCGAGGCTGCTGCCACCGGCATGGCGTTGCTCGTGACGGCCAGTGGCGGGCCGGAGGAGTCCCTGGATGGGGTCATCGACGACCTGGGCGTCATGGTCGAGGTGTCCGAGGACCCCGACGTGATCGCCAACGGCTACGAGCGCTTGCGCGCTCGGGCGGGGGAGCTGGATGTTGCCCGCGGTCGGTCGGTGCTGCGAGGCCGCTACGGCACCCGGGCCATCGGTGCTCGGTTGGCGGGCGCCTACGGGGTCCCGTCCGTCAAGCCGGATGACCCGACCGCAGTCGACGCTGGCGACGTCAAGGGCAACGGCGTCACAGCAGCCGAGGTTGCCCCGCACGAACCCGCCCGCGGTGGGCCTGTCCCTGAAATCCTTGACCCAGAAGTGGAACAGCCATGAACGTCCTGCTCGTCGCCGTGTCTCCCCGTCGCCGCTTGACGGTCATCGAGCGGGCCCGAGAGGTGCTCGACGCCGGTGGGCAGGTGACGCTCATCACGCTCAAGGGCGGCGGGTGGGACGACCTGCCCGACGAGGTGGTGGTCCACGAACTGCAGCACGACGAGGCATCCCATCCGTTCCTGCGAGCGGAGCGAGCGATCGTGCTCCGGGCACCGAATCTCACCGTTCGGGCACTCGACAAGGGCGCCCGCGCGATCGCTGCGCGCCGCGACGGCATGGACATGTTGCGTTGGACGACGGGGTCGCTGCGGGAGCGACAGGTCGAATGGTCCCAGCGCTTCCACAAGCGCAAGTTCGCCAAGGCCTACAGCAACGTGCGACCGTGGCTGTTGTGGCGCGTGGCCCGGCAGGGCGCCCTCGAGCGCATCGACACCGCAGCCCTGGACCAGGTCGTGCTCCACGACAGCCTGAGCATCCCGATCGGCTGGCACCTCGCCCAGGAGTACCCGGACCTGTACGTGGGCTTCGAGTTGCGAGAGGTCACGGTCTGACTCAGACCGCCCCTGGAGTCTCATCGAGCCAGCTGAGCAGCACCTCGCTGCTGCGCGTGCCGTCGTGGTGGGCTCTGACGTAGTCCCGGCCGCTGGTGGCGTCATCGGTGAACGCCTCGAAATTCTCTGCCACGTTGGTCAGCACGTCCTCGAGCGTGGGCGGCGTGATCTGCACGATGGGCACGGGTCCGGGCAGGCGGTCCCGCACCCTGGAACCGACGTTCCCCAGCACGATCCGATTCATTGCCATGGCCTGGACGGCCGTGACCCCGTAGTCACCCAACAGGATGCCGTCGATGTACACATCCACCGTGCGCATCAGGGCGGGGAGTTCGTGCGGCGGCACGAGTCCCGGTTCGACCAGGTCGATGAGTCCGCGCTGCTCGAGGCGTCGGCACACGTCGAGCACGATGTCAGAGCCCTTGAGGTAGTCATTGGTCGACAGGTGAGCAACGACGGGACGTCGACCGGGCTTGGGCGACAGCGCCGGCGCCTGCCAGACCTGCGGATCCACGACGACCGGCAGCCACTGCGCGCCTTCGACGAAGTCGTGCAGTCCCAGTGTCGAGACGAACGTCGGCAGGTCCATGACATCCGTCCAGGGCGCCAGGTTGTCGACGTTGTTCTGCAGCACTCGGCCCATTTCTGTCTCGACATGGAAGGGCGAGAATTGCTCGAGTTCGGCATGCTTGGACGGGTTGCGAATATCGGAGCCATGGAAGACCAGGCCGAGTTCAAGGCCCGCAGCCTGGAGACGTCGTGCGTCGCCGACAAAGTTGTTTCCGTTGAGACCGCCTGCCAGTGTTGTGCCGCCCTCAAACAGGGCGTGGGTGAAGCTTTCTTCGAGATACGACAGCTGCTGCAGCTGCCAGTGCCTGTCCGACCACTCGAGTCGACTCACCTTGAGCGTCGTGTCGAACACGAGTGTTTCGCGTCGACGAGCCACGGTGTGCGATTCCGCATGGACGTCTTCGTCGGCATGCATGAGCGCGTTGGCCCAAGCCGTGGCCTGGCCGGCCATGTTCTTGGTCCCGATGACCAGCCGCCTGGACTCTGCGGCGACGGAACGCTTCCGTTCTGTCAGTGCACTGACAGGCTCGTCGTCCACCCACGCCAACGACTTGTCGAGCAGCCGCGCGTACAGGGCGACGAGCGCATCCTCCTGTGCTGCCCACGACATCTGGCGCAAGAACTCGGGATCTTCCCCGACTCGCTTGCGGTGGGCGTCGAGTTCGTCGATGAGGCGGCTGGCCGCATCCGCGAGCGACTGGGGGTCCTCGGGCGTGAACGTGAAGCCCAACTGGCGTTCGCGGACCAGCGCAGCCGACGCCCCGACGTCGGAGTTGAGCAAGGGCAGACCGGCGTGGAGGTACTCGAAGAACTTGTTGGGGAGTGCCACTTCGTGGTTGACACAGTCGATGAGCAGGTTCACCCCGATGGATGCCGAGCGGAGGTGGTCGACCACCTCGTCCGGCGCCACGTAGTCGACGACGTGCAGCCGGTCCGAGTACCCGAACTCTTGGGCGCTGCGCACCAGTTCACTGACGTACGCCTCGTTGCCCGATGCAACGAGCGCGAGATGCACGTTCTTGTCCAGCAGTCCGACCGCCTCGACGAGAGTGCCGACGTCGCGGGACTCGTGCATGCGGCCGGAGTAGACCAGAAGGATGTCGTCGTCGGGCAGGCCAATGCGCTCGCGGATGCCGACCACACTCCGGTCGGGCTCCTCCTCGCCGTCTTCGTCATCGACGAGCGGGGCATTCAGAATCACCGTGGGCCGCTCACGCAGGTCGTGGTCGTGCTGCAGGCGGTCGGCGAGGGGTTCGCTCACGGTTATGACTGCGTCGGCATCGTTGATGTACTCGTCCTGCAGGCCGATGAAGGCGGCCAACAGGAAATCGGGCATGTGCCTGGTCAGGCCCCGGACGTACTCGTGGGCGTCATAGACGACCTTGGTGTCGCGACCCCGCAGGCGCGCCCGAAGTCCGGCGCGTACTCCCACACCGATCATGTGCATGTCGTGGGCGTGGATCAGATCCGGTTCCAGTTCGTCCAGGATCGGCCCGAACGTGAGTTCGAGGTCGTGGAGGGTCGGATGGAGAGATCGCCAGTTGCCGTGCCTGGCGTCCCATTCCCGCCGCAACTCGCGGGCGCGGTCGGTCAGGCCGGGCGCTCCACTGGCGCGGTCGGCCAGATGCTGCAACC
>DATFMD010000346.1:0-3261 GCA_035267125.1 Nitriliruptoraceae bacterium
GCCCAGGTGCTGGGATTCGTCCTCGCCGTGGGCGTTGCTGTATGGATCCTCGACCCCGATGAGCAGGGCGGCGGCGCCGCCGAAGGCGTCGGCGAACGGCCCCACGAACGGGATCGACCCGCCGCAGCCCAGCCATGCGACCTCGTGGCCGTACCCCGCAGAGAAGGCGGCCTCGGCGGCGTCGTAGGCAGGACCGGTCGGGTCCACCACCCACGCAGGGGCCGACTCGCGCAGTTCCACGGTTGGCTCGAGTCCCCACGGGGTGTGCGCCTCGACGTGGCTGGTCAGCGCAGCCAGTGCGCGCTCGGGGTCCTGGCCGGGTGCCATGCGGCAGCTCAGCAGGGCGGACACCTCGTTGAGCAGCGTGTTGGAGGCGCGTTCGACCGACGGCACGTCCATGCCGATGGGCGTGATGGTGGGGTGGAACCACAGGCGTTCCAGCAGCCCGGTCGAGTCGTCGCCGACCAACTCCAGCCCGTCGACCGTGCGGGCGTCGCGGTGCAGGGTGGCGGCATCCATTGGCAGGGCGTCGACGCGTTCTCGTTCGACCGCGCTGAGCTCGCGTCGGTCGGCGTCGAAGCCGTCGACCGCGATGGCGCCGTCGTCGTCGTGCAGGCTGGCGATGACCCGCGCCATCGCGGTGAGGGCATCCGGGACGACCCCGCCCCACATGCCCGAATGGGTGGGCTGGGCCATGCACCTCACGGTCACCCTGGCCGTCAACAGGCCGCGCAGCGCCCACGTCAGCCCCGGCCAGCCGGTCTCGAAGTTCTCGACGTCGGCGAGCACGATGACGTCGGCATCCAGGTCCGTGCCGTACTGGGCCAGGAACGCCTCAAGGTGCGGGGACCCGATCTCCTCCTCGCCCTCGATCACCACCTTGACGTTGACCGGGATGCCGCCGCGGGCATCCAGCCACGCCCGGATCGCGGCCACGTGGGCGATGATCCCGGACTTGTCGTCGCTGGCACCGCGTCCGTACATGCGGCCGTCGCGCGTCGTGGGCGTGAACGGTTCGGAGTTCCAACGTTCCGGCGTGCCGACCGGTTGCACGTCGTGGTGCGCGTAGAGCAGCACGGTCGGCGCCTCGGGTCCGGCGCCCATCACCTGGCCGGTGACGTAGGGGTGCGCCCCGTCCACCTCCAGCAGCCTGACGTCGTCGAGGCCGGTGTCGCGCAGCAACTGGGCAGTCGCCTCGGCGCTGCGACGCACGTGCGCGGGGTCGTGGCCGGCCGCCGAGACGGACGGGATGCGCACGAGGTGTTCCAGGGCCTCGAGGTGCTCGTCGAAGCGCGATCGGACGGCGGCGGCGACGTCGGCCAGGTCGGCTGGCACGGACGGCGGCGTCACGGCGTCAGCGCGCCCGGCATCGGGTGAGGGTGTGGTCGAGGTCATCGAGGTCCTCCGGAGCGGGAGCGTGGTCGCCACCATGTGTGTCGGGCGATGGGTGGCCGATCGATCCATGCCGGTCGGTGCGAACCCACCTTGCGCAGGTCATCGAGGTCACGTCATCCGGCACCTGCCACCCGAGGTCGATCCCGCACACTATCCTGCCGACGACACCGTGGTACCTGTCGCCTCACTGCCTGGAGGACGGCTGGATCGAGCAAGGAGTTGCACGTGGGGCATGCCGCCGAGACCTGGGATGCATGGCAGTCGATGATGGAGTCTGGTGACCTGTCCGGCATGCCGGGCCTGTACGACATGGACGCCGTGTACCTCGAGCCGTACAACCCGCCCCACCGCGGCAACCTGCTCATCCAGGCATACCTCCAGGACTTCCTGTCCGGCAAGGACGACGTGTCGGTCGACGCCGTGCGCGTGATCGAGGCCGACGACTCGAGCCAGTTGGCAGTCGAGTGGACGATCTCCTACGACGCGGGCGGTCGTCGCTGGAACGAGTTGCCGCGGGCGTCGTTCATGGAGTTTGGCGACGACGGCCAGATCGTGCACCACCGCGACTACACCTGATCGTCCGCCGTCCGGTCGCCGTCCCATCGACGTCGTGGCCGGGCCGCATCCCGGCCGCGATCACTGGACTGGTCGCCGTCGACCCCGCCGCTTCTCCCCGGTGCCGACCAGCGGTTTCCACAGTGTCGGGCCCGACTGTCCCGGTCCCGGGCTGCCCACGTAGCGTCGCCGTCCTGCTCGTCACAGGACACCGTCATGGGCCCCGACCGCTCGACGCACTCGCAATGGGACGATGGCAGGGCGCTGCCGGTGGCCGTGTCGGGTCCCGGCCATGTGGTGACGCAGGTCAGTGCCTGGGTCGAGTCGCGGCTGGGATGGCAGGTCACGGCCGGCGACGACCTGCCGCCGGTCGTGGCACTCGTGGCACCGGGTGGTGACGGTGACCGGGGGTGGAGCCCCACCCTCCCCGTCATTGCGCTGGTCGGCCCCGACGACGACCCGATGCAGGCGGCCGTGCTGGCGGGCTGGTGCGATGCGGTCGTGGCCTGGCCGTCTGGCCACGACGACCTGCCCGGGGTCGTGGGGCGCCTGGTCGCCGACGGGCCGCGCCGCGTCGGGTCCCGCCCGGCGGTCGATGCGGTTGGTGGTCCTGATGATGGTTCGACTGCGGATGCCGTGGCACGCCGACACCGTCTGAAGCCGCAGGGGCCCGCCGCCGACACGATCATGGTGGGAGGCGCCTGTGGCGGGGTCGGGACCTCGACGGTGGCCATCACGATGGCGGCGTGGCACGTGTGGGCCGGTCGGGGTGGTCGCGCGCTCGCCGTGGTGTCGGGGCCTGCTCCCGTGCCCGACGCCGCCAGCATCGCCCCCGACGTCCTGGCCGGTCACCGGGGGTGGGCCGGCGCGACACCCGTGCCCGACGTCGCGGGTCTTCGGGTCGTGCGGAGTGCCGTTCCGATGGACGGGCTCGTCGCTGCCGCCGGGGTTGCGACGGTCGTCGACGTCGGCGTGGTCGAGGCAGCCGACGAGGAGGTGGACGTCCTGGTGCTCAGGCGCGACGCCGCGGGGCTGGCGGCACTGGGCGACTCACCGTGTGGCAGCGTGGTGGTTGCCGACGACGGTCCGGTGCCGCGCCAGCACATCGTCGCGGCAGCCGCGGGACGGCGGTTGACGGTGGCGCCGTGGTCGGTTCGTGTCGCTCGTGCCCATGCCCGGGCCCGGGTTCCCGGGAGCCTGCCCGGCCGGTACGCGACCGCCATCGGGGCGGTGCTCGAGGATGGACACGACCCCCCGTGACCGGGTGCGGACCAGCCCTCGACCTCGCCTTGAGGTCCCATCGATCGCGTC
>DATFMD010000347.1:0-5217 GCA_035267125.1 Nitriliruptoraceae bacterium
ATGCTGCGGGGTTGTGCGGTCGTCGCAGCGCAACGGCGGTTCAGGGTAGGCGGGACGCAGGCTCGGTGAACGGCAACCGAGTGCCGTCGGTCGGTCACCGGTGCGGGAACGCGGAGGCATGGACGCGCCCGACCGGGTCGCCATGGCCGAGCGTGCGAGGTGCGATGGCGTCCGCAACCGCCCGGGTGTCCACGCCAGTCGTGGCCAGCAGCGCCAGGCCGGCCACCATCGCGGCGCGGTCGTTGCCGTCGAGCACCTTGAGGCCAACACCGAAGCCGTCGGCTGAGCCGAGCGCCATGATGGCCTCGGCACCACCCTTGGCGACGACGCCGTCCAGTTCCTGCATCACGATCGTGTCGTCGGCACCCACGCCGGCAATCGTCCACGGATGCGCTCGCATGGCACGGCCGATGCGGCCCAGTGCGATCTCGATGTCGGTGCTGGTCACCTCGTCGGGATCGGTGACGTGGGGCATGGCGCCGTCCTTCGGGTCGGCTGCCGTGGCCGCTCCGAGGGTGCCCATCGCCGTGGCGAGGCCGCGGATGGTGGTCGAGAACAGCGGCGCCCCGCAGCCGTCGACTCCGACGTGGACGACCTCGACGCCCGTGGCCATCTCCACCACCCGTCGCGCCAGTCGTTGCAGCGGATGGTCCGGGTCCCGATAGGTCGCCGGGTCCCAGCCGGCGGCCACGCATGCAGCCAGCATGCCGGCGTGCTTGCCCGAACAGTTCATCGCCACCCGCGTCGGTGCGCCGTCCGCCCGCAGCACGCGGGCTCGCGCCCACTCCTCGCTCGGCAACGCCGGGGGGGTCTGCAGGTCCTCGACCGACAACCCGATGTCGGCCAGCACCTGGGTCACCAGCGCGACGTGGTCGGGATGGCCGCGATGGCTGGCAGCCGCGATGGCCAACGGTGCCTCCACCAGGTCGGCGCCGGCCAGCAGGACGGCGGCGGCCTGGAAGGGTTTGAGGGAGGAGCGTGGGAAGCACGGTGTGTCGGGGTCTCCGACCGACCTGACGAGCGCGCCGGTGTCGTCGACCACGGCCGCATGACCGAAGTGGCGCGACTCGATGAAGCCCGACCGGGTCACCACGGCCAGTTCGCCTGCCTCGCCCGACACGCCCGGCCATCCATCGGGCACCGTCAGCAGTGCGGCGTCGGCAGCTCCGGGAGGCACGGGCATGGCGGCTCCTGGCTGGGACGGTGGGCCAGGGGGATCGTAGACGGTCGTGTGCGCCCTGCCACGATCGGCCGGGGTCGGCGATCGTGGCGTCGATAGGCTTGTGACACCGTGCACATCGGAAGGCATGCCATGGCAGGTTTGATCCCGTCGCGGGACCAGTTGGACGCCAGGACGGCCGAATTCGTCGACCACATCCATGCCGGCGGCAAGGTCGAGGCCACCGACTGGATGCCCGAGACCTACCGTCGACTCAACCTCAAGTTCATCGAGATGCACGCCAACTCGGAGATCATGGGGGCCCTTCCCGAGCGCGAGTGGATCTCGCGTGCCCCGAGCCTGCGCCGCAAGCGCTCGCTGGCGGCGAAGGTGCAGGACGAGGTCGGCCACGGGCAGCTCATCTATCGCGTCGCGGAGTCGCTGGGCAAGCCTCGAAGCCAGATGTATGCCGACCTCGTTGCCGGTCGTGGTCGCTTCCACAACGTGTTCCACTATCCCACCCACTCGTGGGGTGACGTGGCCTGCATCGGGTTCCTGGTCGATGGTGCCGCGATCGTCACGCAGCGAGCCCTGACCGACACCTCGTATGCCCCCTACCTGCGGGTGATGCGCCGGGTCGTGGCCGAGGAGTCGCTGCACTATCGCCACGGCGAGGACATCCTCCTGGCGTTGGCCAGCGGGACCGACGAGCAGTTCGCCATGCTGCAGGAAGCCGTCAACCGCTGGTGGACGCCGATCCTGCACTTCTTCGGGACCGACACCGCTCGCGAGGACGATCCGTCGATCTTCTGGGGCATCAAGCCACGCACCAACGAGGAGTCGCGACAGGAGTGGATGACCACCTACATCCCCAAGTTGTGGGACGTGGGGATCAGCCTGCCCGACCCCACACTGGACTGGGATCCCGAGACCAAGGTGTGGAACTACGCCGAACCGGACTGGCAGGAGCTTGCCGACCTGGTCAAGGGCGACCCGTCCGAGGCCACCGCGACGCGCCTGGCCTGGAAGCAGCGACTGGCACGCGACAACGACTGGATCCGCGAGGTCGTGCTGGGCGAACCGGCCCCGGTGTTGGCCGCCTGATGGACCATGACGAGCCAGACCACGACGACACGGGGGTCCGCGATCCCTCCGTGCGCAACCCCTCGCCGGCAGCGGTGCCGGACACGGCGCTGCCGATCGAGACGATGTGGGAGGTGTTCGGACGTCGTCGCATCAACGATGCGCTCGAACACGTCGGCCAGATCCATGCCGGGGATCGCGACACGGCGTTGCTGCTGGCACGCGAGACCCACTTCCGCCACGAGGAAGCAGTGGACTACGCGGTCGTGCGCAGCGACCAACTGCATCGGCTCGAGGATCCCTCGCTGCTCGAGCGCAGGGTCGACATCGACTACCGGTTGCAACGGGGCTACTCGGGCTTCCGGGACAAGCGTGCACGCGCTCGTGAGGCAGCAGCCCGCCGGGGTGCCGACGACCTCCAGACCCGGCCGGCACCGGGCCGCGACGTCGCGTCGGAGGCGTCATGACCAGCCTGCGCGCAGCACCCGGCGTGACCATCGCCACCGCGTTGGGCGCGCCACGATCACAGTTGCTGCTGGTGTTGGGCGACGACGACCTGGTCACGGGGCACCGCGCCTCGTACTGGACCGGCGTGGCTCCGGCCATCGAGATGGACCTTGCCTTCGCGACCATCGCCCAGGACGGCATCAACCATGCCGACCTGTGGTACCAGCTGATCGTGGGCAGCGAACTCTCGGGCAACGACCCGCAGGTGCGTGCCGCCGTCGACGCGATCGGGTTGGGTCGTGATCCCGGCGACTACCGCCACGCGATCCTGTGTGAGCGCCCTCCCGGTGACATCGCCTTCTCGATCGCCCGCCACATCGTCGTGGACCATGTCCTCGCCACACGACTGGACGCCCTGACCGGTTCGAGCGACCGGGACATCGCCGGGCTCGCAGGCAAGATCGCCTGGGAGCAGCGCTACCACCTGCGCCACGCCGTGCGCTACCTGGGGCTGCTGGCTGGTGCCGAACCGGCACAACGGAGCCGGTTCACGAGGGCGCTCGAGCGCGTCGTGGCCGAGGCCTTCGGGCTGTTCGAGTCGTTCGCGGGCGAAGCCGAGGTGGTTGCCGACGGGACGTTGCCGGTGGCACATGCCGAGCTGCGGGATGCCTGGCTCGAGCGCATGCAGACGGTGCTGGCGCCGCATGGTCTCGATGGCGTCCTGGACGTCGACGAGGTGCCGTCGGACGCGTTGGGCGGCCGCCTCGGCAACCACAGTCCCGACTTCACCGATGAGTTGTGGCCCGAGATGACCACGCTCTATCGCTCCGATCCTGCCGCGGAGTGGTGACGTGACGACGCAGGCAGCGTTGGTGGACCGTGTCCGCACCGCGATCGAGGCGGTGCCGGACCCCGAGTTGCCACCGGTGACCATCGGCATGCTCGGCATGGTCCACGACCTGGAGGTCGACGACGACGGCCGAGTCCGAGTGGCGTTGCTGCCAACCTTCGCAGGGTGTCCGGCGACGGACATGATCCGCATCGACGTGGAGGCCGCCGTGGCGGCCATCCCCGAGGTCTCCGACGTCCGGGTGCAGTTCCACTACACCCCCGTGTGGACTCCGGCGCGCATCAGCGAGGAGGGACACCGTCGACTCGCCGACTTCGGCATCGCCCCACCTCTGGACCCGGGACGCGAGGACGATGCCGGTCCACCTGCCGGCGCCGTCAGCCTGCCGATCGTGTCCGTGGTCGAGGCCACCAGCGGACGCACCTGCCCGTGGTGCGAGTCCACCGCAACGACACGTGATTCGGCCTTCGGACCCACCCCCTGCCGGGACCTGTGGATGTGCACCGAGTGCCGCCAGCCATTCGAGGGCTTCAAGTCGGCCTGAGTCCGGCCGCGTCGGTCTACCGTGGCACCGCTTCCCCTTCGTTCCCCTCACCTGTTCCACCTCGTCCAAGGACCGCACGCCATGCCTGTCACCCTCACGCTCGAGCAACTTGCCACCGCAAAGGATCTTGACCTCGGCGCCTCGCCGTGGCTCGAGGTGACCCAGGAGGTCGTCGACCAGTTCGCCGATGCCACCGACGATCACCAGTGGATCCACGTCGATCCCGAGCGGGCGGCTGCCGGACCCTTCGGCGGACCGATCGCCCATGGCTTCTGGACCCTGGCGATGCTGCCGAGCATGGTCGGCGAACTGACCGACATCCCCGACGCCAACATGGGCGTCAACTACGGATCGGACCGTGTGCGCCTGACCGCTCCGGTGCCCGTCGGCAGCCGCGTGCGCGCCGTCGGCCGCCTCGACCACACCGAGGCGAAGGCCGGCGGCGTGCTGATGCACGTGGACGTGACCGTGGAGATCGAGGGCCAGGAGCGTCCCGCACTGGTGGGCCGCTTCCTGTTTCTGCGCGCCTGATCTCGCGCTGGGGCGCTCGATCAGGTTTCAAGAACTCGCGGTGCTCGTTCTTGGCCTTCGGTTCATGCGGTGGGGGAGATGCGACGAGGGGCGCCCGGAATGGGCGCCCCTCGTCGTGTGGTTGCAGCGAGCTCAGCTCAGGTTGAAGCAGGGCTCGTCGAAGGCGTAGTTGGCGGCGACGTCGCCACCGAACGACTCTTCGAGGGTCACGAGGCCAGTGATCCCGTCGGCCGACGGTGCACCGATCGAGTTGACCCGTACTTCCTGCTCGGCGGGGGTGCCGGCCAGGTCGAGGTCGGGCAGGGCGCCCTCGTAGTTGACGACGGTGGACGTCGCTGCTGCGAGCACGCCCTCGGGCGTGAGGTCGCCGGCGTCGTAGGCGGCGTTGAGGATGTCCAGCAAGGGGTAGGACATCATCCATCCGTAGGTCACACCCTCGTTGGCCGGCTCGGGAACTGCAGTCTGCAGGGCAACGTGGGCGTCAGTGGTGGAGCCGTACTCGGAGACAGGCCCCATCACGATGTAGCTGGCCTCCAGGACCGGGCCGACCGCAGACTCGAGCAGGGCACCGTTGTAGGTGGGGTTGGAGCCGACGTAGCGACC
>DATFMD010000348.1:0-10702 GCA_035267125.1 Nitriliruptoraceae bacterium
TGCATGGCCAACTGCTCGGGAGTGGGTTCTGGCACGAAGGGATCGGCCGGACAACGAGGCACCCCGTCGCCGTACAAGGCCTGAGCCAGATTGCCCAGCGTCTCGGGGTCTTCGTAGTAGCTGTGGTCCTGCCCCACCGGAACCTCGTGGGTGTAGATGCGCCAACACCGTTGTCCATCGACGACGATTGACCCTGCGGAATATCCATACTCCACGTTGTGCGCCGGCACGGTCCCAGTCGCGGGTCCCTGCGGACCGTGGTCGTCAGTCGTCTCCGTCCCCGGCTGGTTGCAGTAGATCTTCCATTGTTCAACGCCGTTGACCAAGACCGCCTTGACAACACATCCGGGTGGTGCCGACGGTCGATCGCCATCTTGCGCCAACGCCGGTGTGGCGGCCACGACAACTGCCACAATGATGGTCGACACCACCGTCACGAGAATGGCGAGCAACCCCCCGTCTTCCTCCCGGGGGCTCCATTTCTTGGCACCCATGGCGCGCTGCCTCAGCCCAGGCATGTCAGATCCTCGCCAGCGGGCTCAACAGCGACGTAGCTTCTCACCCAGCGAGTCGGGTTGCGCGGGGGGTCACCGTCATCCTTCAGCAACTCCATGTGACTCACCGGCGCACCTTCAGCTGCAACTGCGACCCCGGTGAAGTCTTGGGCCACGCGCAGCACGATGCAGTCCATGTCGGACCCGACAACCTCGACCACCTCCTCGGCATAGCCGGTTGCATCGTCGCGACGCAGGCCCGGCAAGCCATCGGCCACGTCTGTCTGCCACCCTTCAATGAAGAAGTTGGCCGGCTGATCCGTGTAGATGGAGGTCAGCGTGATGAGGATGTCGGCAGGCGCCAGCGGAGGCAGGTCAGCGTCTGGAGTGCGCAGCAGCGCGATCACGGCCGGGTTGTAGATGGCGAGATGGGCGTCGAGGATGGCCTGGGCCTCCTCGACCGTGACCTCACCATCCTCGGCGACGGTTGCCAGGGACTCCGGGTCAGGTGGAGGCTGTGGAGTCGGCGTTCCGGTGGGGCTCGCGGTCGTCGGTGTGGGACTCGGTGTCGGTGTCGGCGTCGGTGTCGGCGTGCTCGTCTCGGTCGCCGACTGCGTCGGCAGCGGGGGGAAACTGGTGATGGACTGCGTCGGTTCGTCGTCCCCGTTGCCGTTGCAGCCGGCCGCCAGCACCGCCAGGCCCAACAGGGCCATCAAGCATCGTCGTGCCTGCCCAGTCATCGCGCGCCTTGGTGGGTCGTGATCCGCAGTCGTGATCCACAGTCGTGATCCGCGATGGTACGGCGCAGCGAGCTGTGTGGTCACATCCTTCCAGCCCCTGTGGATGATCACCCTGCACCTTCACCCACCTCCGCACGCGGCGGGGCGACCACACGCCACAGGTCGCGCGCGACGGCAACGGCATGGCGTCGACCCTCCGGCACCAAGGACCCACGTGACCTCCAACACGGCGAGCACGGTGCTGACCAAGGCTGTGCACATGGGCGGCCAACCGCGACGACGCGACGCGATCTGGCGGTGTGAATGCCCGGAGAACCGGTTCAGGGGGCGTCGTGGTCAGCCCAACGGTCGAAGGGACCGTCGGGATCCTCGCCTGCTTCACACGCCGCGATCGCCCATGCAGCGTTCACCAGTCCGATGTGGCTGAATGCCTGTGGGAAGTTGCCCAGCAGATCGCCCGATGCCGAGTCGACCTCCTCGGCCAGCAGGTCGACGTCGTTGCGGTGGGACGCCGCCTGCTCGAACACGCGACGTGCTCGTTCGAACTGGCCGGCGCGCGCCAGCGCCTCAGCCAGCCAGAACGTGCACAACAGGAATGTGCCCTCCTCGCCCTCGAGGCCGTCGTCACCCAGGTAGCGATAGACCAGGCCGCGCTCGTCGGTGAGCTGATCGGCGATGGCGTCGATGGTGGCCACGACACGTTCATCGTCTCCGGGCAGGAATCCGACCAGCGAGATGACCAGGCAGGATGCGTCGAGCCAGTCGTTGTCGAACGCCTGGGTGAAGGCACCGACGTCGTCGTCCCAGCCACGCTCCAGGATGGCCCTGCGGATCACATCGCGAGCAGCGGACCACTCCTCGACGCGGTCGGCGGCACCGAGCCAGTCAGCCATGTCGATGGCTCGGTCAAGCGCGACCCAGCACATCAGGACCGAGTGGGTGTGGTGGCGGGGTTCACCCCGGATCTCCCATATCCCCTGGTCGGGCGTGTCCCAGACCATGGCGGCCGCGTCGGCCAGCCCCACCAGGAACTCGCGTTCGTCCGCGTCGAGCGTGCCGATCTGGCGACGGAGGCGATGGACGGCGTCGAGCAACTCCCCGTACACGTCGATCTGTTGTTGGTCCCAGGCACCGTTGCCGATGCGCACCGGCGTGCTGTCACGCCAACCGCCGAGGTGGTCGAGAGTGCGTTCGGTCAAGTCGCGGCGACCGTCGATGCCGAACATGATCTGGAGGTGGGAGCTGCGCTGGACCGTGGTCGCCGCGGTGGTCAGGAAGTCCAGGAACGTGCCAGCCTCGGACGGACACGCTGCCACCCACAACGCCTCGAGGGCGAAGCTCGAGTCGCGGATCCAGGCGTAGCGGTAGTCCCAGTTGCGCTCTCCGCCGACGGTCTCGGGCAGCGAGGTCGTGGGGGCCGCGACCATCGCACCCGTGGGGACATGGATCAGGCCCTGCAGCACCCGACCGCTGTGGTTCACCAGGTCCTGGTAGGGGCCCTCGAAGCGCTGGTGGTCGGCACTCCAGGACTGCCACGCCGACACGGTGTCACGGAGGTGGTCGGCGATCCGCTCACCGGTCCACGATGGCGGGTGATGATCCCAGCTCGACGAGTACTGCAGCGCGAGGTGGACGGCGTCACCGGCCCGGAGCATGGTCGAGGCGATGATGCGTTCCCCCTCGGTGTCGACGTCGAGGTCGACGTCACCCGACAATCGCAACGTGGTGGGGCCGCCACGAACCGTCACCGACCCATCATCTGCTTCCCGCATCAGCGGGATGGTCAGCCCATACTCCAGCCGCGGCTGGACCTCAACCTCCACCTCAACTTCACCTTTGGTGCACCGGGCCTCGCGCAGCAGCGCGTGGGGCGAGCCGTGCCCGAGCTCATGGCCCCGACTGCCCATCGCCATGGCCAGGGCATCGGTCACGACCAGGGTCCCCGTCGGCGTCGTGAAGGTCGTCTCCAGCACCAGGGAGTCGCCGAGGTAGGCACGCGACACCACCGGATCGGCGGCGGCTGGTCCGAGCCGGAAGTGGCCGGCGTCGTCGTCCAGGATCCTGGCGAAGACCGAAGGTGAGTCGACGTTCGGCAGACACAACCACTCGATCGATCCGCGCTGGTCCACCAGCGCGGTGGTGTGGCAGTCCGAGAGCAGCGCATGCTCGCCAATCGGCTGGGTACTCACCTTGACAATCCTCGCCACGATCGGACATCGACGCTGGCAGCGTAAGGGGGTCGAGGTGGAATGGCTCGGGCAGGTCGATCGGTCGGCAACGAGGGGGCCTGAAGCCTGCAGGGCCGGGGCCGATTCAGCCTGCATGTGCGAGGACCCCACACGACACCACGGTGGCAGCGACGCCGAGAATCTTCCCCCAACAAAGGGTGCGAACCGTGTCGCGGCACTATCGTGGCCCATCACGCCCGGACCGGTGCTGCACTCCAGGACGAGGACCTCGCACATGCCACACTCCCCCACCCCCAGTCACGCCCTCCCACGGCAATGGGTCCGGTCGGCCCTCGTCACTGCCCTGGCGGTCGCTGCGCTGCTGGCCACGGGACTGGCCGCGCCACCGGCCAGCGACGCAGCTCCGGGCGGTCCCTGGGACATCGAGGTGCTGTCGTCGCCCCCGGACCAGGTCTCGGGCGGTGATGCCCGACTGGCGGTGACCACGCCGCCGGGCCAGCAGGACAAGGCCACCATCCTGGTGGCAGGCGTCGACGTCACCGATGACTTCAACCCGTCGGACGACCGCACCCTGGAGGGAGTCGTGACCGGCCTCGACGAGGGCACGTCCACCGTGACCGTCGTCACCGGCAACGGGCGCGCCAGGGAACAGGCGACGCTCGACCTCACCAACCACCCGATCACCGGCCCGATGTTCTCGGGACCCCAGCAACAGCCCTTCCTGTGCGCGACGCCCGGCCACTACGACAACGCCGAACTCCTCGGACCGATCGACGACGACTGCTCCATGGAGACCGTCGTCAGCTACAAGTACCGCACCATCGGAGGTGTCTGGGAGGACTGGACCCCGGGCCAGGAGCGTCCCGCCGACATGGCCACGACGACCACGATCGACGACGAGACCGTCGACTTCATCGTGCGCTGGGAGCGCGGCACCATCAACCGCTTCATCTACTCGATCGCGGTGCTGTCCCCCGACGGCTCGGCCGACCCCGCCGACGCCCCGGACCTGTCGGCCTGGAACGGTCGCTTCCTCTACCACTTCCAGGGTGGCGTGGGCATCGGTCACTACCAGGGCAGCCCGTCGCAGAGCCGCATGCTCTACGAACAGGGCCTGTCACGTGGCTACGCGATGGGCTACTCGACCGGTACCAAGGCCGGCGAGCACTACAACCTGGTGGTCGGCGGCGAGACCGCCGTCATGGTCAAGGACCGCTTCGTCACCCACTACGCCGACCCCGACTACACCGTGGGCATCGGCGCTTCGGGCGGTGCGATCCAGCAGTACGTCTACGGACAGAACCACCCGGGCCTGATCGACGCCGCCATCCCGGTCTACTCCTACCCCGACATGATCACCCAGACCATCCACGTCGGTGACTGCGAACTCATGGAGCGCTGGATCGACCTGCAGGTGGTGGGCGGATCGGCCAAGTGGGCCGACTGGAGCAACCGCACGCTGTTGGAGGGCATGAACGCCATCAACGGCTTCGACAACGACTTCATGGCCGTGATGCCACCGGGCTTCCCGGCCGGCAGTTCCGAGTGCATCAACGGCTGGCGCGGTCTGTCTCCGTTGGTGCTCAACCCCAACTTCGGCACGGCTCCGGGCATCTCGCCGCAGGACCAGGCCAGCACCGAGTGGACCCACTACGGCGACGCCATCAACGAATACGGCGTCAACCCCGACACCTACGCCAATCGGACCTGGGACAACGTCGGGGTGCAGTACGGACTGGAGTCGCTGGTCGACGGCGACATCACGCTCGAGGAGTTCCTCGACGTCAACGCGCAGGCGGGATCGTGGAAGAACGAGCCCGACATGGTCCAGGAGGGCTGCCCCTTCATCTCGCAGCTGTGTCCCAACCCGGCCGACCTCGCCGGGCTCGACTTCGACCAGATCTGGCCGACGCTGCTCGACCCGTGGTCGTGGCGCAACATGGACCTGTCCCCCGACGGCGGGACCACGCCGGCACCTCGGGCAACTGCCGACGACGGTGCCATCGAGGCCGCCCATGATTCCGGCCTGGTGTTCCGCGGCGAGTACGAGATCCCGACCATCGACTGGCGCAACTACCTCGAGCGCGAACTGGACATGCACAACTCGCACCAGTCGTTCGCATCCCGCCAGCGCCTGCTGGACTTCGACGGGGATGCCGGCAACCAGGTCATCTGGTTCACCGACGGCAACGACGACGGTGACGAGTACGACCAGACCGGGCTCGCACTCGAGGTCATGGACGAGTGGATGGCCAACATCGCCGATCGTCCGCAGTGGTCGGTGGAGCGCAACCGGCCCGACCGCGCCGTGGACTCGTGCTTCGACGTCGACGGCAACCTGATGGCGTCGGGCGACCACGTGTGGTCGGGCATCCTCGACGACGCAGGCGACGGGCCGTGCACCCAGGCGTTCCCGCTGTACTCGACGACGCGCATCGTGGCCGGTGGACCGATCACGGGCAACGTGTTCAAGTGCGACCTGCAGTCGGTGTCCGATGCGGTGGCCAACGGCGTCTACGGAGACGTGGCCATCGACACGGCGACCAGTGCGCGGCTGGAGGAGATCTTCCCCACCGGCGTGTGCGACTACCCCGCCGGGCCGTGACCGCGGGGCCAGCAGTCAGCCAACGCGGCCAGTGAGGCCACGCGCGCCCACCACGTCCGTCGCCCACTGCCTCCGCCCCGGGCACCAGGGCCGGGGCGGCTGCAGGTGGCTGCAGACCCGGCACCATCAGGCCGTCAGGATGACCTTCAAGAGGCCGTCAGGATGACCTTCAAGGTGTCGTGGTCGACGGCGTTGGCGAACACGTCGTAGGCCTCCATGATGTCATCGAGCGCGAAGCGGTGGGTCGTGAACTTCTCGGGGGCGATCCTCCCGGCCTGGATGTCGTCGAGCAACTCCTCGGTCGTCACCGCGTTCACCAGCCCGGTCGTGATCGTGATGTTGTTGATCCAGTGCTCCTCGATGGGGAAGGACACCGGGGTCCCGTGCACGCCGACATTCGCCACGTGACCACCGGGCCGGATCGCGGCCAGGCACGTGTCCCACGTCGCCGGCACCCCCACCGCCTCGATGGCGACATCGACACCGAGACCGTCGGTCGACATCTCCCTGAGCGTGGCCGCGACGTCGTCGACCTCGTTGATGTTGACGGCGTCGGTGGCGCCGAACTCGAGCGCCTTTTCGAGACGGAAGGCGTTGCCGTCGACCGCGATGACCCGTGATGCGCCGGCAGTGCCGGCTGTCATGATCGCTGCCAGGCCGACCGGACCCACCCCGACCACGGCCACGACGTCACCGTCGCCGACCTCGCCGTAGGTGACGCCGATCTCGAAGCCCGTCGGCAGGATGTCGCTGAGCATCACGCCCTGTTCGTCGGTCACACCCTCGGGCAGCGGGATCAGCCCGTTGTCCGCGTAGGGCACGCGGACGTACTCGGCCTGGGTGCCGTCGATGAGGTGACCGAAGATCCAGCCGATGCCGCCCAGGTTGGTGCAGTGCGACGGCATGTCGGCGGCGCAGTAGTCGCACGTCCCGCACTTGCTGATGCACGACACGATCACGCGGTCACCCACTGCAATGTCGATGACATCGCTGCCGACGTCGGTGACCACCCCGACCGCCTCGTGGCCGAGGATCCGCCCGTCGGTCACTGCGGGGACGTCACCCTTGAGGATGTGGAGGTCGGTCCCGCAGATGGTGGTCGTCTCGATCTTGACGATGGCGTCGGTGGGGTCCTGGATGGTCGGCTCCGGGACCTCCTCCCAGGCCTTGCTGTCGGGTCCGTGGTAGACGAGTGCCTTCATGGTGGGGCTCCTGTCGGATGGGGATACCGCGTCATGGTCTCTCCTGTGGCCGCCAAACGGAAGTGCCACTCGACCCCTTCTCCCCGTGCCATCTGCGGGAAGCCGCCGCCATCCGTGGCAACGCCGACGCCACCCGCGGGATCGCCGCACGCCACCCGTGGCAACGCCGCAGCCACCCGTGGGATCGCCGCCACCACCGGTGGCAACGCCGCCGGCATCCGTGGCAATGCCGCCGCCACCCGCGAGGTGTCGCCGCCGAGCCCGGCCAGCAGCGCGCAGGGTCCCCGAACCTCAGGTGCGACGCATGAGGTGGTTGTCGAGCCCGGGCAGGGCGAACTCGAGCCGCCCGTCGCCCGTGGCCCGCAACAGACCATGGCGGTCCACCAGCGCCTGCTGGGTCGACCCCAGTGCCGACGAGGTCGTGCCAAGGGCCTCGGCGATTCCGGCGCTGGTGCGGTGCGCACTGGGCAGGGCAGCCGCTGCGGCCAGGTACTCGCGCTGACGGTCGCCCAACTCCCGTAGGCGCTGTTCGTAGAAGTCGTCGACCAGGGGTTGGGCGCCCGCGATGCCGGTCCGCACCTGCTCGATGCTGATGACGTCGGAGGTGCCGGCGTTGTAGACCTGCTGGCCAAAGACATGGAGAAAGTACGGGTACCCGCCGGACGCTTCGGCCAGCAGGCCGAGCGCGTCGGCGTCGATGTCCACGCCGCCGTCACGGACCAGCGCACGCAACCCCTCGCGCAGGTCGGCCGTGGACAGCGGCCCCAACCGGACCATCCGGGAGCGCTCTCCGAACGTCGATCCGGCCCGCCGCAACCGATCGACGATGCCCGGCAACCCGGCCACGACCACCCCCAGGGGCAGGCTGTCACGTCGCAGCGCGCCCGAGACGCTGTCGCGTGACTCCTCGACGACGCCCTGGACCTCCTGGACGGCGTAGAACAGCTCGCCGATCGCGTCCAGGGCGATGTTCTGGGCCTCGTCGATCAGCACCAACAGCACGGTGTCGTTTGCACGAGCCAGTCGCGCCGCTCCCTCCAGCAGGCGAACCAGTTCGGCGCCGCGGTCCACCTCACCCGCCGGCGCCAGGTCGACCGACACCCCGCCGGGGCCGACCGCGATCCCGGCCAGGCGTTGGAGGGCGTCCGCCAGGCCGTGCGACATGCTGGCGGCCAGGTCTTCGCGGGCGACGAGGTCGGCCAGTTGCCGACACAGCCGGCCCACGACGGCATCGCCTCGAGTGGCGGCCGCCCGCACCACCCAGCGTCCGAGTTCTCGCTGCTCCTGTTCGAACTCGCGCAGCAACGAGGTCTTGCCGAACCCGCGGTCGGCCATGACCAGCCGCGCCTGCTCGTAGGTCCCCTGGGCCAGGCGTTCGACCATCAGTTCGAGGTCGGCGAACTCGGCCTTGCGACCGGCGAACACCCGTGGGAGGTTGCCGAAGCCGGGCGTGAAGGGGTTGTTGCGTGGTGTACGCACGGTCGTGTGTCCTCATCGACGCTGAGGGAATCGTACCTGACGAGGTAATGTTACTTCGGTTTCGTCATTCTCGAGCCAGGCGCACACCGCCCCGCCGTCCAGAAGACGCAGCCCAGTGTGCATGCGGCACCACTGGGCGTGCAAGCAGTCACGCTTGCGCGTGCGTGCGGTCAGAGTCTTCCTCCGTGACCGGGCTGCCGCGCTCGCGACGGCGGACGTACAGGGGCGTGACCACCCAGAACGCCCAGGTCACGCCCACCACCAGTCCTGCCAGCACGTCACCCAGCCAGTGCACGCCCAGGTAGACGCGTGACGCCGCGATCAGGACGACCAGCACGCCGGTGGCGGCCACCATCACCCACTTGGCGGCCTCGCGGCGGACCATGACGATGACCAGCAGCACGAGCGCCGTGTACACGGCCGCACTGCCGGTCGTGTGCCCCGACGGGAACGACAGCCCGGGCACCTCCCCCGTTGCGATTTCCAGGGGCGGCCGGGCCCGGCCCACGATGCGCTTGACGGCGGCGTAGATGGCCAGCGCGCCCAGGTACGAGCCTGCCAGCACCTCGAAGCCTTCCCAGTCACCGCGCTTGACGCGCCAGACCGTGCCCACAGCGACGCTCAGGATCAACAGCGTGATCGTGTCGCCGACGTCGGTGACCACGTTGAAGAAGGCGGTCAGGCCGTCACTGCGGCGGTCGGCCGCCCACTGCGCCACGCCTGCGTCGATCGTGGAGTCCCCACCCCACACCACGGAGGCCAGCAACCAGCCCAGCAGCGAGGTCGCCACGATCAGCGCGACCATCCCGCCCAGGAACCACACGGGCATGGCCCACCGCCCCGTACGAGACTCAAGCCACTGGTACCACCCTGCCAGTCCGTTCCGGGACCACGCGATCATGTGTCGATCTGGCGATACGCCGCCTGGGCCAGCGAGAACAGGGCGAAGCCCAACAGGCCGATCGCGACCGCACCCAGCACCCAAGGTCCGTAGGCCTGGCCAGCGAGGCTGGTCAGTGCCTGGTCGGTCCCGATGGCCTTGTCGGGGTCATAGGTCAGGGCACCCTGCAGCAAGTACCACCCGATGACGCCGAAGAGGACCCCTCGGGCCACGTAGCCGATGATCCCGGCGGCGTTGACGCCGGTCTGCATCGACGACGACATCTGGCCCGTGTTCAGGTCGTCCTCCCAGGACCGGGTCGCGGAGCGATACCACTGCCACAGGCCGTAGCAGATGATGCCGACCCCAACGGCGCCGACCAGGAACACGCCGCCGGGCCAGCCCAGCGCCGTCGCCGTCATCGACTGCTTGGCGTCGCCACCACCGCCACCTCCGCCACCTGCACTGGTGACCAGCTTGAAGGCCGACCAGGCCAACAGCCCGTAGATGACACCTCGAACGCCGTAGTACAGGCGCTTCCCGATGTTCTTGCCGAGGTCGTCCTCCGACACCGTCGCGGCCTGGATGAGTCGCCACAGCGCATACGCCGCCAACCCGATCGTGACGGCCCACAGCAACACCGACCCGAACGGCTGGCCGGCCAGCGTCCGCAGCGCCCCGTCGCTGCCCTGGGTCTCGCCGCCGTTGCCCAGCGCCAACGTCAGCGAGGTGATGCCGATGATCCCCCACAGCAGGGCACGGGCGGTGTAACCCAGCCGCACCCCACGTTCGAGCCAGCGCTTGCCATCAGCGGTGTCGGGGACCATGTTCTTGCCGGAGACGGCGCTCATGTCGAGGGGTTCCTTCGGTGGGTTGGGCATTGGAGGTCAGACGCGTGCGCACCAGGGCACATCGCGTCATCATGGGTTTCCCACGGTAGGAGCGCGCAAACCTCCTCGACACGGACGACTGGACACCCTGTCGTTCCACGCCGCGTTCGTTGGTTGTCGGCCAGCGTCCGCCACGCAGCACGCTGGCCCCCAGGCAACGCACCACGGACCCTGGGCACTCGTTGGTTGTCCGCCAGCGTCCGCCACGCAGCACGCTGGCCCC
>DATFMD010000349.1:0-15876 GCA_035267125.1 Nitriliruptoraceae bacterium
GTGGTCGGTGCGGTGGCGGTGGTCATGGCGCCAGGTCTCGATCCAGGTAGGCGGTGCGGGTCTCGGTGAAGAACTCCCGGGCGGCCTCGCCCATCTCGCGGCCCCCCGGACCGCTGGAGGCCTTGACCCCGCCGAAGGGCACGTGCAGGTCGGCACCCGTCGTGGGCCCGTTGACGGTGACGAGCCCCGCGTCGACCTCCTCCAGGGCACGCCGGACCCGTGCGGCCGATCGCGTGTGCACGGCGGCGGACAGCCCGTAGGGCGTGGCGTTTGCGAGTCGGAACGCCTCGTCGTCGTCGTCGAAGGGGAGCAGGGTGGTGACCGGCCCGAACACCTCCTCCCGGCAGATGTCGAGGTCGGGCTGGCCGGCGAGGACGGTCGGGCGCACGAACCACCCGTCGCCTGCCTGGTCGGGACGGCCGGTCGGGGTCAGTGCCGTCGCACCCTGGTCGACGGCGACTTCCACGGCCCGCAGGATCCGGTCGCGGGAGTCCGCGGACACGACCGGGCCCAGGTCAGTGGCCGGGTCGGAGCCCGGCCCGATCCGCAGGGCCCCGGCCCGGGCCAGGATCCGGTCCCTGAGGTCGTCGTGCACCGCCGACGCCACCAGCACCCGCCTGGTCGCCGTGCACTTCTGGCCCGTCGAGCCCATGGCCCCGGCGACGATGTCGGTCGCGGCCCGGTCGAGGTCGGCATCGCCGAAGACCAGGGCCGGGTTGTGGCCACCCAGCTCGAGCTGGATCCGGGCACCCCGTGGGCCGGCCGCGGCCAGGATTGCCTGCCCAGTGGGCACCGAGCCGGTGAAGGTGATGGCGGCGACGTCCGCGTGGGCAACCAGGTGCGTCCCGGTCGACTGGTCGCCGACCAGCGTGTTGACCACCCCGTTCGGGACCCCGGCACCGGCGATCACCTCCGTCAGCAGCACGGAGATCGCGGGCACGAGCTCCGAGGGCTTCCAGACCACCGTGTTGCCATGGGCCAGGGCCGGCGCGAGTTTCCAGATCGGGATCGCGACCGGGAAGTTCCACGGCGTGATCACCGCGACCACCCCGACCGGCACCCGGCGGGTCTGCACGACCCTGCCACGGTCCGCCGAGTCGAACGACTCGCCGGTCGGGGCGAGCGCGCGGGCCGCGTTGTAGTGGAGCGTGTCCATGCCACGCTCCAGTTCACCGACCGCCTCCGAGCGGGTCTTGCCCTCCTCGCGGACCAGCAGGTCCGCGAGCTCGTCGGTCCGTGCGGACAACTCGTCGGCGACCCGGTGCAGGATTCGTCCCCGCTCGACGCCCCCCAGCCGGTGCCACGACCGGGCTGCCGTGCTGGCGGCGGAGACGGCGGCGTCGACGTGGTCGGCGCTGGCGATCCCGAACCGCGCCACGACGTCGACCGGCTCGGCGGGGTTCGTCGACTCTCGGTCGTCGCCCGGGTCCACCCAGGTCCCGGCGATCCACTGGCCCGGAAGGGTCGCCGTGCTCATGTCGACACCTCGCGTGCGAAGAGCGGGCGGTCCTCGCGGTCGTCCCCGGGCGGGATGCGCGTGCGGCCGACCATGCGGTCGGCGACCATGTTGTGGAAGCGGTGGAGGGGCTCCTCGAACCGGTAGCACATGCGGCCACCGGTGTAGGCCCGGTTGGCGATGCCGGCCTGCACGGCCTCCACCACCTCGATGTCCTCGCCGTTGACATGGTGCCAGAATGACTGGAGACGACCCAGCGCCACCTGCACACCAGGGTCCGCCACGGTGTCGGCGTGCAGCGCCAGCGACGTCTCCTCCAGCGTCAGGTCGTGGCCCCGGGGCCGCAGCATGATCGTGAACACGTGGTTGGGCAGGACTGCCAGCGCCACGCTCGGGAACAGGAACACGAACCGTCCGCTCACGGCGTCGTCACCGGACAGGCCGGGCACCGGTCGCAACGACGACCACCCCGAGTCGTCGTCCTGGGTGACCGGGGTGGTGCACATTCCGGTGTACATGCCGGGGCCCTGGAACCGGTAGTGGTCGTCGATGCGCGACACCTTCGCCAGCTCGGGGTGGACCCAGGGCAGGTGGTAGTACTCCATGAAGTTCTCGGCGACCAGTTTCCAGTTCGCACGCACGGTGTACGGCTGGCGTCCCTGGATGACCGCCTCGTCCAGCCGATACCCGGCCAGGCGCTCCGGCAGGTCGCCGAGCCATTCGTGCAGCGGCACGGCGGTGCCGTCGAGGTTGGCGAACACGAGGTGGGCCCACTGGTCCACGCGCACCTCCAGCAGTCCCATCTCCCCGGGGTCGAACCCGGCGACGTGGTCGGTGTCGAACATCGCCTGCTGGTCGACGGGGATGTCGGACCCCTCGAACAACGGGGCCCCCAGCAGGCGCCCGTCCAGCGCGTAGGTCCAGGAGTGGTAGCGACACCGAAACCGGCGCAGCTGGCAGTCCTGGTCGACCAGGCGGGCCGCACGGTGGCGACAGACGTTGTGGAAGCCACGCAGCTCCCCAGACGACGTGCGCGTGACCACGATCGGCTGGTCGGCCACGGTGCCGACCAACGTGTCGCCGGTGGACCGAACCTGCTCGACGTGGCCGACCGCGACCCATCCGCCGGCCCAGACCGTCTCGCGCTCGAGGTCGTGGAAGGCAGGCGAACGGTAGGCGTCCGGGATCAGCGTGCTGGCCTGCTCGACCGGCAGCCGGGTCGCGGCATAGGTCTCCTCGCGCAGCCAGCGGGACGGGTCGAGGTCAGGGCGCATCAGGCGGCCCTCCTGCCGAGTCGTCGTCCCTCGGCTCGGCCACGACGGGGTTGCGGATCGTGCCGATCCCCTCGATGGCCACCTCGACGACGTCACCGTCGGCCAGGAAGCGGGGAGGGTCCTGCTTGAGGCCGACCCCCGCGGGGGTCCCCGTCGCGATCACGTCGCCCGGCTCGAGGGTCATCACGCTGCTCAGGTAGGCGACCGTCTCCGCGATGTCGAAGATCATCAGCGACGTCGAGTCACGCTGCATGACCTGGCCGCTGACGGTCGTGGTGACCAGCAGGTCCTGCGGGTCCCCGACCAGCTCGGCGGGCACCAGCCCGGGCCCGAGCGGGGCGAAGGTGTCCAGCGCCTTGCCCTGGGTCCACTGGCTGGTGCGGAGCTGGAGGTCACGGGCGCTGACGTCGTTGCAGACCGCGTAGGCCCCGACGTGGGCCAACGCGTCGGCGCGGTCGACGTACTTCGCGCGTCGTCCGATGATCACGGCGAGCTCGCCCTCGAAGTCGACCTGCGTGGACGTGCGGGGCAGCACGATCGGGTCGCGCGGGCCAACCAGGCTGTTGCGGAACTTCGAGAAGACGATCGGGTACTCGGGTGGTTCGAACCCCGCTTCGGAGGCGTGGTCCGCGTAGTTGAGGCCCAGGCACAGGATCTTGTCGGGACGGGTCAGGGGGGAACCGAACTCGACGTCCTCCAGCGGGACCGGAGCGTCCGCGGACGCACCCGTGACCTGCTCGGCCAGGAAGTCGAGTCCGTGGTCACGCACGGCCAGGCACGCCGCCAGGACGTCGCCGTCGACACCGGGCACCCCGGCCAGGGACCACACGAGCCCCTCGCGTACGAGGCCACCAGTGAAGGCACCGCCGTCCGCTGGTCGCCAGCGCACCAGCGTTCCGTCGTGCACGACCAGGTCGTGCTCGGTGGTTGTCGTCGGGTCATTGTGCACGGTCATGCTGGGCCATCCTCGTCGGGGGTCTGACCGGCGTCGGTGAACCGGTCGGGGCGGAAGCGAGCCAGGCGGGGGTCCGGTCGCTCGTGGACGACCTCCTCGACCAGGGACTCAGCCAGGGCCGGTGCCAGCGTGACCGCCGCGTGCGCCAGCGCCACGTGGACGCCGTCGGCCCCGTCGACTGGCCCGACGACGGGCAGGCCGTCGGTCGGAAGCGCCCGCTGTGTGACGATCGCCTCCTCGGCGCCGGTCCGGTCGAGCGCCGGGACGTGGCGGGCCGCCGTGCGGACCAGTTCGGTCGCGAGTCGGTCGATGACCGCGGGGGGAGCCTGGGCTCCACCGCGCTCCTGCAGCTGGTGGTCCGCCACGCCGGACCACACCATCGTCCTACCGTCGCCCATCGGTCGCAGGTTCACGTCGTCGACGGCGACGACGCGACCCACCGAGCCGTCCACCTCGCCGGTGGCCACCAGCAGGCCGGGCACCGGCGTGCCGAGCGCCGTGTCGTCGGCGACGAGCGAACCTTCGATGCCGGCCGAGGCGAGCACGTCGTCGGTCCAGCGGCCACAGCACACGACCAGACGGTCGCACACCAGGGTCTCGTCCGACCTCAACCGGACCGCGACGTCGTCACCGGCGGGCTCGATCCCCACCACCGGGTCAGCAGCCCGCACCCGGACGCCCAGCTGGCGGGCCCGGCTCTGCAGGTCGAGGAGCATCGATGGCATCTCCACCCATCCCTCGCTCGGGAACACGAGGGTCCGCACCGCATCGTCGACGCGCAGGGCAGGCTCGACGGTGTCGGGTGCGGAATCGAGGGGCTCGACGGGGTAGCCGGCCTCGCGGAGGCGGACGAGGTGACGGTCGAGGGCCTCGACGTCGGCCCCGGGTCGGTGCACGGCCACGAACCCGGTGTCGTGCCACCACGGCGCACCGTCCGGTTCCCGTCTCAGGCGGTGGTAGCCCTCGACACCCGCACGGCGCAGCTCCATGTAGTCCCAGTAGCCGGCGTAGCTGGCGTTGACGTGGGCAAAGGTCGCCCGTGAGGCCGCCAGCCCCAGGCTCGCGCCACCGTCGACCAGCACCACGTCGGCGCCGGCCTGTGCCAGGCGCCACGCCGTGGTGATGCCCAGCACGCCCGCCCCGGCGACGACGCAGCGAAGCGCCGGGGTGCGGGGCGCGGGGGCGGAGCTCACCCGGCGGCCTCTTCGTCGCCGTCACCCAGGAAGCTGTCGTCGTCGAGCGCCAGGGCGAGCGCGAGCACCCCGGCGAAGTAGCCGTAGTGGCGCATGCCCTCGAAGACCCCGGTTGCCGTGTGGGTGAACATGGACTGGAGGTCGTCGCGGCCGGGGGCCGTGTTCTGCTTCCACTGGGACAGGTTGGCGAAGTGCACCTCCACGTAGGGCACGCCGGTGTCGAGCAGGGCGTCACGGGTCGCCAGCCCGAAGTAGGTCAGCCCGGCCGGGTTGATCAGGTAGCCATCGACCGATGCGCCCGTGTCGTGGATGAAGCCGAGGATGTCGGACTCGGCGTCGGAGTGGTAGTGGGTCACCGTGACGCCGATGTCGGCGGCGAAGTCGTCGACCATGGAGTTGAGGTGGTCGAGTGACTGCACAGGCCCGAAGATCGCCCCTTCGCGCTTGCCGAGCTGACCCATGTTCGGGCCGTCGATGAAGGCGAAGTGGTACTCGTTGTTCGAATCACGCAGGGTCATCAGGTGCTCCTCGTTGGTTGTGGTCGTCGGGTCGACGTCTGGTGGTCGGATCGTGTGTCGGCGCCCGGCCCGGCCGGCCCAGCCGGCCGCCGCGACGTGGGGGCCGTGGCCGTGAGTCCGCCGTCGACGGGGAGGATGGAGCCGGTCATGAAGCTGGCGTCTTCGCCGAGCAGGAAGGCGATGGCCTCGGCGACCTCGTCGGGCCGGCCCGCACGGCCCAGGGGGACCGCCGTCGCGCCGGAGGGCTCGTCGTCGGGCCATGCCTCGACCAGTCTTGTCTCGATCAGTCCGGGCAGGACGCCGTTGACACGAACCCGGTAGGGCGCGAGCTCGAGGGCGAAGCTGCGCACGAGCATGGTCATGGCGCCGTGCACGGCGGCCGACGCCGGCGCCGAGGCGAACGTGGACGGCGGGAGGGACACCACGATGCTGCCGCCGGCCCGCAGGCCGCGAGCCGCGGCAGACGCGAAGAAGTAGGCACGCCGCGCAGGCAGCAGTGCAGCACGCGCGGCGTCCAGCGCGGGAACGGGGGGCGCGTCGCCACGATGGTCCACGGTCGACGCGACCGTCAGGTCGACGAGGTGGTCGAGTCGGCCCAATCGCTCCCGGGCCGTGTCGACGGCCCGTCGGGCAGTCGCCGGGTCGTCGAGGTCTCCGGTGACGACCTCGACGACCGTTGCCGCCGCAGCAGCCAGGTCGGCCAGGCCAGACCGGTCGTCGACGCCGCCCGCCAGCACGAGTGCCGTCCCGTCGGCGGCGAATCGGCGCACGACCGCCGACCCGAGTTCGTCGAGGCAGCCACGCACCACCGCCACACGCCCGCCGGTCATGCCACGCCCCCGACGCTGCGCAGGCGGGGTGCCGGGTCCCCCTGGGGCACGACCGACCAGTCGCTGTCCCGCCACCCCGAACTCTCGCCACCGTCCACCATCACGGTGGCCCCGGCGACGTAGGAGGCGCGATCGCTCAGCAGGAACGACGTGACCGCCGCCACCTCGGTCGGACGGCCGATGCGGTCCATGGGGATCCGCGAGCGCTGCTTGCTCCACACCGACGCGTCCCGGGTCCACTCGTCGGTCGCGGGGGCACTGATCACCCCGGGCGCCACGATGTTCACGCGGATGCCCCGTGGGGCCAGTTGCACCGCGAGTTCGCGGGCGAACTGCAACACCGCACCCTTCGACATGTTGTAGGCGGCGTAGCGCTCGATGGCCCGCAGGCTGCACGTGGATGCCGTGCACGTGATCGCCCCGCCGGGTGCCGTCATCAGGGGGACAGCCGCGCGACACAGGCTCTGCAGCCCCAGGACGTTGATCGCGAAGATTCGGTCGTAGAATTCGGCGGTCTCGTCGAGCAACGGTCGCTCGGGATAGATCCCGGCGTTGTTGACCACGTAGTCGAGTCGACCGAATCCCTCCATCGCGGCGTGTACGGCCGCCCGTGACGTGGCGGGGTCGGCGATGTCGCCGAGCGCAAGGCGCACCTCGTGGCCGTCGGCCTGCAGGTCGTCGCCGATGGCCTCGAGGGCCTGGGCGTCACCGTCCGCGGCCATGAGCACCAGCCGGGCGCCGTCGGCGGCGAGGCGTCGGGCGATCGCCTCGCCCATGCCGCCACTCGCACCGCTGACGACGGCGACCCGACCATCGAACGACCATGGTGCTGCCACGTCACCTCCTCCGGGAGCGGTCTGCCACGACTGTGGAGGACGAAATGATCGAAATCAATACATGTTCGCATTCGATCAATCAACAACTACGATCGGTCTCCGACCCCGTGGTCGGCGACAGTTCTGGCTGTCTTCCCCCATTCCCACCCCAAGGGACTCGCGATGAACCTGGACAACCTGCGCGCGTTCGTCACCGTGGCCGAGGAGCTGCACTTCGGACGTGCTGCCGAGCGCCTGTTCCTGTCGCAGTCGTCCGTGTCGACCCAGGTCAAGCGACTCGAGCAGGACCTCGACACGCGCCTGTTCGACCGCACGAGCCGCAGCGTCACGCTCACCAGACCCGGGGAGGTGATGCTGGATCGCGCCCGGAGGCTGCTGGCCGAGGTGCAGACGGCCGAGCGCGACGTGCGACGCGCCACCCGGGGCGAGGTGGGCGTCCTGGACCTGGGCTTCGTGGACTCCGCGGCGTACGTCCTGCTGCCGATCCTGCTGCGCCTGCTGCATGACCGTGTGCCGGGCATGGACGTGCGGCTCACCGAGGTCTCGGTCGAGACGGACCTGGACAAGCTCCACACGGGAGTCGACCTCGCGATCCTGCGCGATGTCACCACGGTCGAGGGGATGACGCCGCGCTGCAGGCTGGTGGAGCGGCTGGTGGGCGCCGTGCCGGCCGGCCACGACCTGGCGGATCGCCCGTACCTGCGACTGGCCGACCTCGCGGACGTCGACCTGGTCTTCCCGCACGGCGACCTCGCCCCCAACGTCCATGGCCACCTGCGCCAGGTGTGTGCGGGGGCCGGCGTGACGCCGCGGGTGGCGCACGTCGCCCTCCAGTACCCCACCATGCTCGGGCTCGTGGCCGCCGGCTACGGGGTGGCCCTGGTACCGGCCGCCGTGGAGCACCTGGAGTTGCCGAAGGTGACATACGTCCCGTTCGTGGACGAGACCGCGACGTCGGTGCTGGTGGTCGCCTCGACCGATGACCGGGCCGGGCCGCTGGTCGAGTCCGCTGTCGACCACGCCGCGTCCGTCGCCGATCGCCTCACGGTCTGGCCGCTGGAGTCGCGCTGACGCCCACGCACGACGAACGGGCGACCGGGAATCCCGGTCGCCCGTTCGCGTGGTTCACGCGGTCAGTCGGTCAGCTGCCCACCGCCGGGACCGCGTCCGGGTACTCCTCGAGGAAGGCGGAGATGCCTTCCGCGGGCTCACCCTCGAACTCGTTGACCACGGTGTCCTCCATGGCACCGTAGGTCGAGTCGTCCAGGCTGATCTCGCCGACCGCCGCCGCGACGTCCGGGCAGTCGTCGGCAAACCCCGTGCGAGCCAGGAAGTGCAGGCCCTCGGCATCGCCGAGCGCGCCCTCCGGGTCCTCGAGGTCCTTCACCGGGTAGGCGGCGTTCGCCCAGAAGGGCCGCCACAGCGTCACGACGATGGGCTCCTCGGCCTGGGTGGCGGAGTCCAGCTCCGCGAGCATCCCGGTCGTCGAGGACGTCTCCAGCGAGAAGCCTGCCTCGTCGAGCCCGTATGTCGGGATGACCCCGGTCTCGACGGCCTCGGTCAGGCCGGCGCCGGCCTCGATGCCCACGATCCGGTTCTCGAACATGTCGGCGTTGTCGACCAGCTCGTCGATCGACGTGATGTCGACGTACTCCGGGACGGCCATCGTCAGCTTGGCGTTGTCGTAGTAGGTGCCGAGGTCCTCGATGGAGTCCCCGTACTCGTCCATGTAACTGGCGTGGGTGACCTCGGGCCAGGCGGACGGGTAGATGTCGACATCACCCCCGGCCAGCGCTGTGTACAGCACGCCGGGCTCGTTGATCTCCTGGTGCTCCACCGTGTAGCCGGCGTTGGTCAGCATGTTGTCGAGCAGGTAGGCGGTGGACAGGCCATCGGTCCACGACGGGATGTAGCCAAGCACGACGGTGGAGCAGTCCCCGCCGCCGGCGTCGCCGCCGTCCTCCTCGGTTGCCTCGGCGGCGGCGGTGCCGTCGTCACCCTCGCTCGCGCTGTCGTCTTCTGCGTCACTGCCGCAGCCTGACAGCACCAACCCCAGGATGGCGGTCGCCGCGATCAGACTGGTCCGAATGTGCGTTCGTTGGTGCGTTCTCATGTGCAGGTTCCTTTGTCCTGTTTCAGGTTATGTGGTGTGCGTCATGCGGTCGCGACCGGCTGTCGATCCTCTGACTCCTCGGCGGGCGCGTCCACGGGCGTGTCGGACGACCCTCCAGCCCTGCCACGGAGCTTGGTCCACAGCCCATTGCCGGTGGGTTGCCCGATGGCACCGGTGATGCGGTCCAGGTAGATCGCCAGGATGACCACGGCCAGTCCGGCCTCGAACCCCTGGCCGATGTCGATCCGGGCGATCGACTGCACGACCTCCTGGCCCAGGCCCCCGCCGCCCACAAGGCCAGCGATGACGGCCATGGACAGGGCCAGCATGATGACCTGGTTCACGCCCGCCATGATGGTTGGCAGGCCCAGAGGGAGCTGGATGCCCCAGAGGATCTCGCGTGGGGTGGCGCCGAAGGCCGTGCCGGCCTCGACGGTCTCCTCGTCCACACCTCGGATGGCCAGCTCGGTGAGGCGTACGCCCGGCGGCAACGCGAAGATGATCGTGGCGAACACGCCGGGCACGACCCCGATTCCGAAGAAGATCACCACGGGCACCAGGTAGACGAATCCCGGCATGGTCTGCATGAAGTCCAGGATCGGCCGGACCACCGTGCTGACGATGGGGTTGCGCGACGCCCAGATCCCGATCGGGATGGCGATGGCGATGGCGATGACGGCAGCCACCAGGACCAACCCGAGCGTCTCCATCGACGGTTCCCACATTTGCATGCTGTCGATCAGCAGCAGGCCCAGCAGTGTGGCGACGGCGAACCGCCACGAGTAGATCAACCACGCGATGAGGGCGAACAAGACGATGGTGATCAGGGTGGGCGGCCACAGCAGCACGGACGTCAGGCCGTCCACCAGGAACTCCAGGACGGCGCTGATGCCGTCGAGGAGACCCGACATGTTGGCCTTGATCCAGGTCACTCCGCTGTCGACCCAGTCGCCGAGGGGGATCTCGGGGACGCTCTGGGCGAGCACATTCATGCTGGCACCTCTCGGGTGGTCGTCGACGCGTCGGTGGCCGCGGTCGTCCCGCCACCGCCTTGGCGGGCGAATCGTTCCTCGCCCGCCAGCGCACGCAGCAGGGCTGGTCGGGGCACGGTGCCGAGCAGGTGCCCTTCGTCGTCGATCACCGCGATCGACACGGTGTGCTGGGCGGCGATCGCGGACAGGTCGTCGAGCAGGGTGTTCGGCGAGGCGGTCGCATAGGCATTGATCAGGTGGTCGGCGATGGTCGGCGCCTGCTGGCTGATGGCGGTGGCCATCTCCGTGTCCCGCGCCACGCCCACGATGCGGTGGTCGTGGTCGACCACGTACGCGCCGTTGCGCTCCGAGCGGTCGAGATGCTCCATGACCTCTGTGGGCGTCGCGTCGGGATGGAAGGTGGCCGACGGCTCGTGCATCGCCAGCGCCGCGGTCAGCACGCGCGAACGGTCGACGTCGGCGACGAAGTCCTTGACGTACTGGTTCGCGGGATCGTGGATGATCTGCTCACCCGTCCCGATCTGCACGACCGCGCCGTCCTTCATGACCACGATCCGGTCACCGATCCGCATGGCCTCGTTCAGGTCGTGGGTGATGAACACGATCGTGCGCGACAGCTCGCCCTGCAGCTCCAACAGGAGGTCCTGCATGTCACGCCGGATCAGCGGGTCCAGCGCCGAGAAGGGCTCGTCCATCAACAGGATGTCCGCATCGGTGGCAAGGCCGCGCGCGATGCCCACCCGCTGCTTCATGCCTCCGGACATCTCGCCCGGGTGACGATCGAACCATCCCGACAGCCCCACTCGATCCAGCGCCGCCTGGGCTCGGTCCCGCCGTTCGGACTCGTCCACGCCCTGGATCTTCAGGCCGTACGCGGCGTTCTCGCCGACCGTGCGGTGCGGGAACAGGGCGAAGTGCTGGAAGACCATCGACATCTTCTTGGCTCGCACGTCGCGCAGGTGCGCCATCGACATCTCGCTGACGCGCTCCCCGTCGAGGTCGACGGTGCCGTCGGTTGGCTCGATGAGCCGGTTGAGCATCCGGATGACGGTCGACTTGCCCGAGCCCGACAACCCCATGACGATGAACATCTCGCCACGCTCGACGTCGAACGAGACGTCGTTGACGGCCAGCACCTGGCCGGTCTCGGCCAGGATCTGGTCCTTGGACATGCCCTCCCGGGCCATCTCCACACCTTGCTTCGGATGGTTCCCGAAGACCTTCGTCAGGCCCTTGACCTCGATGTGGCTCACTCGTCCATCCTTGTCGTCTCGTCGCCCGTGTCGCCGCCACAGTCACGGGCGACGTCCCCAATCGCGGCCGGGGAAGTGGCGATCTGTTGCGTGCAACGCAACGGATGCAGGCGGTGGCAGCGCACCCCTCCCGCGTCGCAATCACCCTAGGGGCGCGCCGACACGAATCCAAGCGATTCGACCCACCGTCTTCGCGCCGTCGCGACCACCGGCCGCTCCCACAGCGGACGTGGTGGAGGGCGACGGTCACGCGGGGCGGGACGCGGACGTGCGCCGCGATCAGCCGGCCGTGACCCCCCTGTTGCAGGTGCGCCACCAGCCCGGCGACCCGGTCCGGGCCCCTTGCCGGCGACCCGGTCCGGGCCCCTACGGCGGGCCGCACCGTCGGCCCAGCGCGGGTCACATTCGGAAGACGCCGTAGCGTGACGGGCGAGGGGATGGCGCATCGGTGGCGGCCAGGGCCAGGCCGAGCACACTGCGCGTGTCGACCGGGTCGATGATGCCGTCGTCCCACAGGCGGGCAGTCGCGTAGTAGGGGCTGCCCTGGGCCTCGTACTGGTCGCGGATCCCGTCCATGAACGCGGTTTCCTCGCCCTCGTCGACCTGGCCGCCGCGGCTCTCGATGCCGTCTCGTCGCACCGTGGCCAACACGGTCGCGGCCTGTTCGCCGCCCATCACCGAGATCCGCGCGTTGGGCCAGGTCACCATCAGGCGAGGCTGGTAGGCACGTCCGTTCATCGCGTAGTTGCCGGCCCCGTGCGAACCGCCGATCACGACCGTGTAGTTGGGCACGGTGGTGTTGGCGACCGCCATGACCATCTTGGCGCCGTCCTTGGCGATGCCGCCTGCCTCGTACTCGCGTCCGACCATGAAGCCGGTGATGTTCTGGAGGAAGACCAGCGGGATGTCGCGCTGGTCGCACAACTGGACGAAGTGGGCACCCTTGAGTGCCGATTCCGAGAACAGGATGCCGTTGTTGGCGATGATGCCGACTTGTCGACCCCAGACATGGGCGAAGCCACACACCAGCGTGGTGCCGTAGCGCGCCTTGAACTCGTGGAACCTGGAGCCGTCCACGATGCGGGCGATCACCTCGTGGACGTCGAAGGGTGTGCGTGGGTCCGTCGGCACCAGGCCGTACAACTCGTCGGGGTCGAAGGCCGGCTCCTCGACCGGTGCCTGGCCGCGAGGCGCCACCGGGTGGCGGTTCAGGTTGGCCACGATGTCACGGGCGATGGCGAGCGCATGGCCGTCGTCGGCGGCCAGGTGGTCCACCACGCCCGATGTCGACGCGTGCAGGTCGCCGCCACCCAGCTCCTCCGCCGTCACGACCTCGCCGGTCGCGGCCTTGACCAACGGTGGTCCGCCCAGGAAGATCGTGCCCTGGTTGGCCACGATCACGGTCTCGTCACTCATCGCCGGGACGTAGGCCCCGCCAGCGGTGCACGACCCCATGACGACGGCGACCTGGGGAATGCCCGCCGCCGACATCCGCGCCTGGTTGTAGAAGATGCGCCCGAAGTGGTCGCGGTCGGGGAAGACCTCGTCCTGGCGCGGGAGGAAGGCCCCACCCGAATCCACGAGGTAGACGCAGGGCAGGTCGTTCTCGAGCGCGATCTCCTGGGCCCGCAGGTGCTTCTTGACGGTCATCGGGTAGTAGGTGCCGCCCTTGACGGTCGCGTCGTTGGCGACGACCACGCACCGGGTGCCGCGGATCGAACCGATGCCGGTGATGATGCCGGCCCCGGGCGCGTCGTCGTCGTACATGTCCCACGCGGCCAGCGGCGACAGTTCCAGGAACGGTGTCGCGGGATCCAGCAGGGCCTCGACGCGGTCGCGCGGCAGCAGTTTGCCGCGATCGAGGTGCCGTCGTCGAGCGCGCTCGGAGCCGCCGCGCCCCACCTGGGCGTGTCGCGTGCGCAGGTCGTCGGAAAGGCCCCGGTGGTGGGTCTCGTTCGCAGCAAAGCGGGCATCCCGGGTGACGGGCGAGCCAATCCGGGGCAGCCGGTCATGTCCTGGCGCCATGTCGATCCTGGGGTCGCTGTGTGTGCGGATGCTGCCGCCGGCGTGCGGGCCGAGCCACGCGGTGAGGGCGCTCAGCCCAGCCGGGCGCCCACCATCGACGACACGCGTTTGCCGTCTGCCTGGGTGCCGACCTGCGCCATGACCTGTTTCATGACTCCCCCCATGCCGGAGCGATCGGTTGCGCCCGTGTCGGCGATCGCCTGGTCCACGATCGCGGCCAGCGCATCGTCGTCGAGTTGCGCCGGCAGGTAGGCGCTGTAGACCTCGGCTTCGTAGTCCTCCTTGGCGGCGGCCTCTTCGCGATCACCACTGCGAAACGCGTCGGCTGCCTCCTTGCGACGCTTGGTCTCGGATGCCACCAGGCGCCGGATGGCATCGTCGGACAGTTCGCCCTGGGGTCCCAGCCCGGCATCCACGGCCGCGTTCTTGATGGCGGCGATGAGCAGGCGCAGCGCGCCCATGCGGTCACGGTCGCGCGCCTTCATGGCCGATCTCAGGTCGTCACTGATCTGTTGTTGCAGGCTCACGGGATGCCTCGGTTGCCGTCGGTGTGGAGTCCTGACAGGTGCTGCACGGACGCGGGTGCGTTGCGGCGACCATGCCGGGTGCTGCCACGATAGTGGCTGCAATGACCAGCGCCCCCTCGCGAGGAGGGGGCGCTGGGGGATCGGCCGGGTGTGCACCGCGTGGTGCGCCCGGGGTGACGACGCAAGGGAGAGGGGGTCGCCACCCGGACCCGCCGACTCGAGCCTTCGAACGGCGCGAGGTTTCGACGGGTCAGGAGTGCCGATCAGGCCGTGGTCGTCAGCTCGCGAGCTTCTTGCCCGCGTCGACGGCCGCGTCGAGGGTCTTGCGAGTCGAGGTCCGCGCAGCCTTGACCTGGCTGCGGGCGTTGGTTGCCTGCGTGCGGCTGGCATCCACGGCGACGTCGCTGACCTTGCCCAGCGAGGTGACGGCACCCTTGGCCTGCGAGGTGACGTTGCCGAACTGCTTGGTGGCGGCTTCACCGGCCACGTTGGCGGTCTTGGTCACCGAGGTGACGGCGGCCTTGACCTGGCTGCGGGTGTTGTTGGCCTGGTCCACGACCGGCTTGAGGGAGGTCGTGACGCGCTCGACACGGGGGTCCTTGCGCAGTTCCTCCGCGGCCTTGCGACCGGCAGCGGCGCGAGCCTCGAGGCGAGCGTTGAACGAGGTGGCGACGGCGTCGACGTTGCTGCGAAGCTGTGCAACGACGTCTTCGCGTGCCTTGACCAGGTCGTCGCGGTTGCGGGGCAGGTGCTGGGGGGCCTCGACGGCCAGGGAGACGACCTCGTTGACGAGACCGGCGTAGGCCCATGCGGCCTGCTCGGCGAACGTTGCGAGTTCCTTGTCGCCGACCGGGGTGGCCTGGCGTTGCGTGGACTGCTTGGCCGAGGCCTTGCCTGCGGCGGCCTTCTTGGCGGTGGTGGTCTTCTTGGCCGGTGCCTTCTTGGCGGGGGCCTTCTTGGTGGTGGAAGCCATTGTGGTGCTCCTTGTGATGGCGAACGGATGGGAGACTGTGGCAGCAGCCGGGTGGGGGGACGGAGACGGTGGGAGCCGGCGGATCGCGGACGATCCTGGTTCTCCGTCCCCCCTCCGAGCTGCTGTCGAAGGGTCGCTTGCGTTGGTTGTAACTGTATTCACAAGCGCTAACTATTGCAAGCAAACAGCTAGCACGACGGGATGGGGCACCGTGGAACGACGTGAGACACAAAGAAAAGCATGATTGATCCGTGCACCCAACGCACGAATGAGGGAGGCGCGAAGAGACCTCGCCCGAGTCAGTCCGACAGGTGCGGTGTGAGGTGGTTGCCCAACACGACCTGGACGGGACCCAGGCGCAGGTCGAATGCCTGGTCGGCAACCTCGAGCAGGGCGCGCCACCATGCCGGCTCGGATGCCATCAGGTCCCCGGGCACCAGCAGTTCCACGCCCTGGGGCAGGCTGGAGCCGGGGTGGGGGCCAACGATCCGGTAGCCGGACCGCAGCAGGTCGAGGTCCGAGACGTCGCGATGCGCTCGGGTGCCGATGGACACCGTGACCGTCGCGCCGTTGGGCACCTCGGGGACCCGCCTGATCCAGGTCCCGTCCGTGGCCAGCACGCGGACCAGGGCGGCGCCAGCGGGCGCAGCCAGCCCATCGTCGTGCATGGCGTCGAGCATCCCGTGACCTCCGCTGGCGGTGTGGAGGCCCCATCTTGGCACCCCGTCGGTGGCAAGTCACGCAGGCAGCACGAAGATCGTCGTCCAGCGATGGTGTCGGTGTGCCGGTGTAGCCTCCGGCCACCACGACGCGGGATTGCCGCTGCCGACCAGGATCGTCGAGTGACGAGTGCCGAACCATCCGGGCAGGACCGCCGGGCCAGCGACCATGCGACCCGTGTCGGGCTCGCTGACGGCCTCCTGCCCGATGT
>DATFMD010000350.1:0-2045 GCA_035267125.1 Nitriliruptoraceae bacterium
ACCCCGATCGATTGGGTCCACCGCGACGAGCGTTTCAACGAGAAGCTCGCGACCCCCGACACCGCGGTTGCCGACCTGATCGGCGACGTCGACCCGATCAAGGTGGCAGAGGGCCGCCACCTGTCCGACGAGGGCACGATCCACTTCGGGCTGTTGCCGCGCACCAATCGCGGCCTGTTCGCCATGAACGAACTGCCCGACCTCCCCGAGCGCATCCAGGTTGCCCTGCTCAACGTGCTGGAGGAGCGCGACGTCCAGATCCGCGGCTACCCGGTGCGCCTGGACCTCGACCTCGTGCTCGTCGCCACGGCCAACCCCGACGACTACACCAACCGCGGTCGCATCATCTCTCCGCTCAAGGACCGCTTCGGGTCCCAGGTCCGCACCCACTATCCCCGCACGGTCGCGGACGAGATCGCCATCGTGGCGCAGGAAGCCGCGCCCGCGCCACACGGCATCGACGTGGACGTTCCCGCGTTCATGGAGGAGGTGGTGGCGCGCCTGACCCACGAACTGCGCGACAGTGACGAGGTCAACCAGCGGTCTGGTGTGTCGGTGCGCTTCACCATCGGTGCCCACGAGACGATGGTTGCCGGGGCGGTGCGACGCGCAGTGCGGCTGGACGAGGACGTGGCGGTGCCACGCATCGCCGACCTGTGGCCGCTGGTGTCGACAGCGCAGGGCCGCATCGAGTTCGACACGCTGGACGAAGGCCGCGAGGAGGACATCGTGGCGACCGCGCTGCGCCGGGCGATCCTGCTGACGTGGCAGGCGCACCTTGCCGGCGTCGACGTGGGCTGGTTGCTGGACGTCTTCGACGACGGCACCGGCGTGTGGACGGGCGCCCTGGTCGGTGCCGACGAACTGCTCGACCAGGTGGGCGCCGACCTCGACGGCTGGCCTGCGGGCCTGGTCGACGCGATGGCGGCACTGGGGGTGCACGGCGGCGCCGATGGAGGTGCCGGCGGGCGCGCGAGTGCCGTGGTCGAGTTCCTGCTCGAGGGCCTGCACCTCGGTCGCCGCCTGTCCAAGGACGCCGACGACGGGGACACGGTGTTCAGCGCATGACCCCAGGCGATGGCCAGGACGCCGACAACGACGCTGGTGTCGACGAGCGCCGTGGCGGTGCTCCGGGACGACCCGCCCCGCCACCGCGGGCGACGCGCCATCGCTACCACGCCTTCGACGGCCAGGACCCCTTCGGGTCACGACTCGATGCCCGCGACCTGCTCGACCGCATCGGCGACGACCTCCTGCAGGGGTTCTCGGGGCAGGAGTCGCTGCAACGCCTGCTCGACGAGGGGTTCGACGGCGTCGCGGGCCTGGACGAACTGCGTCGTCGCATCGCCGCCCGGACCCGCATGGCACGGGAGGCCACGGACACGGCCGCCGGCCGCATGCTCGCGGAACTGGACGCCGAACTCGACGCCATCATCGACCTCGAACGCGACGCACGCTCCCAGGAGGACGACCCACTGGCAGCGATGGAACTCGACATGCTGCCGCGCGACCCGGCCGGCCGGATGGCGGCGCTGTCCCAGCAGACGCTGCGTTCACCCGAGGCCCGGCAGCGCCTCGCAGCACTGCAGGAACGGGTGACCAGGGACCTGCTCGACGCGCAGATGGCACAGCTGACTGCCGGCATGGCCGCCGTGACGCCCGATGATCTCGCCCGCACGCGCGAGATGCTGACCGACCTGAACGAGTTGGTCGCCCAGCGCGACCGCGGGGAGGAACCCGACCTCGACGCGTTCCTGGACACCTGGGGCGAGTTCTTCCCGGAGCGGCCCGAGACGCTGGACGAACTGCTGGCGTCCTTGGCGGCCCGGATGGCGGCGATGTCGCGCCTGCTGGCCTCGCTGTCGCCCGAACAGCGCCGCCAACTGCTGGACCTGCAGCGCCAGCTGCTCGACGACCCCGACCTGCAGTTCGAGATGATGCAGTTGGAGGACGCGCTGCGCGACCTCGCTCCGAACCTGCCCTGGGACCAACCCGGCAGCGGGCAGGCCGGGTTCGGCGGACCCGGCGACGAGTGGGATCCGTTC
>DATFMD010000351.1:0-7175 GCA_035267125.1 Nitriliruptoraceae bacterium
CGGGCCGCGGTCACCGTCGGCAACGGGTTCTGCCGGCTCTCGGGCACGCAGTTCCGTGCCTTCGTCCACCCGGCCGACGACATGCTGGCATTCCTGGCCAGGCAGGGATTCGAGGTCCGGACCGACGACGTCGGGCTGGTGTGGCGGACCGTGGTGCTGGCCCGGGCGCTGCGCTGAGACCGGCGGCCGCCGCGTGATCGGCCACACCGGCGGCGGGCCGGTGGTGCGCAGCACTCAGGTTTCCGTCCCGGTGGTGGGCGGCGCGCCTTCGGCGATGGATTCCACCTCGCCCAGGGTGGGCGGCGGGGCCCCGGCGAGCACCTGCAGGTTGTGACGGACGTCCCTCGACTCGCGCAGCCGGACCAGCCAGACCACGGCGCCCAGCCAGCCCGGACGCAACACGGTTTCGCCCACCGGGACGACGTGGCCATCACGCGTCGTGATGGCGCCGGCCAGGTCGGCTTCGTCGATGCGGTCCAGTTCGGTTGCGAACCCCCACGCCTGGCGTCGGGCGACCTCGATGCTGAACTTCACGACCGCGTCGTCGGTGCGGCCACCGAAGCGATCGAGCGCACCCAGCCATGGCGAGATCGACGCCAACGCCGCCTGGCTGCGCACCGTCATCGAGGCGAGGATGGCGTTGATGCGGTCGAAGTCGGCCCTGATGCCGCCCTGCAGACCGCCCCGGCCGGCCGTGGCCGCGACCACGATCCCCAGGTCGAGGTTGATGTGGGCACTGATGCCGACGAGCAGGTGCTGCAGGACGATCGCGTTGCCGGTGTCGGCGGCAGCGAAGGCCAGTTGCCAGGACCGGGTCGGCTGGCCGCCGGCGGCGTGGGCGGCCAGCGCGTCGAGGTAGCGATTGGCGAAGGCCACGTCCAGGCGCGCCATGCGCGGGCCGTCGTCGAAGAAGTCCTCGTCGATCCCCTGCCGAACCGTGGCAGTCACGTCGCGATACAGGACGGCGAAGTAGCCGAGTGGATGCCGCTCCTGCCGCGCCCAGGCCACCACGTCGTCGAGCACCGCGACCACGTCGTCGATGTCGTCCGCGCGTCGCGCCGGTACCCGTGCCATCAACCACGCCTCCCCGGTGACACCAGCGGTCGGTGACACCCTAGGTGGGCGGCGCGGCGTTCGACCGGGCAACCCGACGCCGGCGTGCAGCAGGAGCACGGCGCGCGATTCCCCCGACGAGCGCGACGCCGGGCACGAAACGGGCCAGAACGGGCGGATCGGCCCCCGCCACGTCGGAATCGGCACCAGCCGGGGCACCGTCGGCTGGATCGACCACTGACCGGATGGCCGCAACCTTGCGGCAACCAGAGGTATCGTTCCCGTACAACGGGGGAGGACGTGCCGTCACGCCATGACGGGATGCCAGCACGAGACCTGTTCTGCAGGCCCAGTGCCGCCAACCGACACCGCGACATGTTTTCCGGAGCCCACGTTGACCCTGTCCTGTGCCCTTCGCCGTGCTGCCGCGATCACTGCCGTGACGATGCTCGTCGCCACCTCTGCCCAGGCCAGCCCCTCCGGAATCCTGCTGCAGACGGCCCCCAGCGACGACGAAACCACCTTCAACGGGGTCAGCATCGTCGGTCCCAGTGCCGAAGAGCTCGCCCGTGCCCGCGACGCCATCGGTTCGATCACCAACGAGCTCGAGCGCGCCGAGGCAGAACTGGACCTGATCGAGGACGAGCTCGCGCTGGTCGAACAGCAGCTCGCGATCGCCAGCGACGAACTTGCCCAGGCCGAAGAGGTGTCGTGGCAGGCGACTGATGCCGCCAATGCGGCGCGCGACGAACTGGCACGCGTGCAGGGTGAACTCGACGCTGCACGCCAGGCCGAGGCCGACAACCACGCGCAGCTGACCGGCTTTGCCCGTGACGCCTACATGTTCGGCCCCAGTGCCACGGACCCCACCCTGATGTTGCTCGACGGCATGGGCCGCAACGGCGGATCGGACCTGGCAAAGGCCCAGCAGGCCCTCGACGTCGTGGCCCGCGACCGCACCCAGCTCCTGGAGCTCTCCGAAGTCCTGGTCGCCACCACGGCGAGCCTGGAGCACGAAGCCGACCTGATGGAGCAGGCCCGGGCGGAGCGCGAGGCCGAGGCCGAGGCCGCACGTGAGGACGCTGCTCGCAAGCACGCCACGGTCATGGAACTGCTCAACGAGACCGAGGCGACGCTCGAGCGCCAGGACGAACTGATCGACGAGCTGGGTCTCGAGCGCCAGGGCGCCATCAGCACCCTGGACGACCTCGAGGAGGAGGCCGCCCGCGCGAAGGAGGCCGCCGCAGCCAAGCGCAAGGCCGAGGAGGAGGCGCGCAAGCGTGCCGAGGAGGCTGCGCAACGCGCCGCCGAGGCCCAGGAACAGGCCGAGAAGGAGGCGCGCGACGCGGCTGCCCAGCGTGCCGCCGACGCAGCCGCACGTGCCGCGGCGGCAGCCGACGAAGCCGAGGCCGAAGCCGAACAGGCCGAGTCGGCGCGCGCCGAGCGCGAGGCCGTCGGCAGCGTGTCGGTCAGCACGAGCAGTGGCGGGCTGGCGACGGTCGGCGGCATCACGGTCAGCGCCTCGATCGCCGGACAGCTCCAGTCCCTGCTCAACGCTGCCCGCGCCGACGGCATCGTCCTGAGTGGCGGCGGCTACCGCTCGCCCGACGTGACCGCTGCGCTGCGCATCGCCAACGGCTGCCCCGACGTGTACACGTCACCGGCATCGTCGTGCCGCATCCCGACCGCGATCCCCGGTTCGTCCATGCACGAAAAGGGTCTCGCGATCGACTTCACCTGGAACGGCTCGACCATCTGCTACCCCAACCGCGCCAGCAACTGCCACGGGAATGCGGCCTTCGACTGGCTGAGTGCCAACGCCGCCAGGTATGGCCTCTACGGGATGAGCGCGGAAGCATGGCACTGGTCCACGAACGGCAACTGACCGCCCCGCTCGACTCAGGGTCCCTTGCACGCGCCACCCGCTGACGAGGGTCAGACGAGCCGTTGCGCCACGTCGACCAGCACGTCCCGGGTGACGCAGGTCCCCTCGACGCTGACCCATTCGACCTCGGCATGGGCGCCGTCGCCGTCGGGCCCGAACAGCACGGTGGGGATCCCAGCCGCCGCGATCATGGCGGAATCGGCCCAGTAGCTGACACCGACCGGCGTCATCGGTCGCGACCGCACGTGGCCGGCTGCAGCCAACGTGGTGCCCACGAACGGATGCTCGACGTCGGTGGCCAACGGGTCGCGCACCAGCCTCACGGTGGCAGTGGCCGCCAGGCCGGGACGTCGGCGCGTGGCGGTGGCCAGGATCGTCTCCACCTCGTCCTCGACCGTGGTCCGCGATTCGCCCGGCAGGGTGCGGCGTTCGATGTCGAGTCGGGCATGGCCGGGGATCGTCGACCAGTCGCGCCCGCCCGCCACGACCGAGGCGTGCAGTGACGCGGGGCCCAGCAGGGGGTGGGGACGTGCAGCGAGGTCGTCGTCGAGGTCGGCCAGCATCGTGAGCACGGGACCGAGATCCATGATGGCATCGTGTCCCAGTTGCGGCCGCGATCCATGCGCCGCCACCCCCTCGAAGTCGATGCGCACCCACACGAATCCCTTGTGGGCCACCGCCACCTCGAGCTCGGTCGGCTCGGTCACGATGGCAGCATCGATCGTCGACGTGTCGAGGTGGTCCAGCACCTCGACCATGCCGCGGCTGGCATGCTCCTCGTCGGCCACGGCGGCCACCACCACGCGGGTGGCGGCGCCGCGTCGGGCGACCTGGCGGCAGGCCTCCAGCGAGGCCACCAGGCCCGCCTTCATGTCGTAGCTGCCGCGCCCGTGGAGGCGATCCCCGTCGCGACGGGCGACGATCCGGCGACCTTCGGTGCCGACGGTGTCGAGGTGGCCACACAGCAACAGCGTCGGCGCGTCCCCCGCGTCCAGTCGTGACGACACGACGACGTTCGGCCGTGTCGGGTCGGACCCGACCCGCTCGACGTGGAGTCCGCAGGACGCGGCCCAGTCGGCCACGGCGGCGGCGACGGCAGCCTCGCCGGTGCCGGTGGCGTCGAGGGCGGGATTGACCGAGGGAATCTCCACAAGTTCGGTCAACAGGTCCACCAAGGCCGCATCCTGTGCCGCGGACATCACGCGTCCTCCCTGCCGCGACCCTCCGTCGACAACAGCACGACGGTCGCATCGGGCCCGATTCCCAGGTGAGCACGACGCCGCGGCGAATCGGGGCCGCGCAGTGCGGCGCGCGCGGCCGCCAACGCTGCCGCGCCCGACGCGCCCGCGTCGATCCCGACCTGCGCCAGGTCCGCAACGGCCGCGACGGCCTCCTCGTCGCGCACCGCCACAGCGGCATCCAGCCCCCGTGCCAACACCGGCCATGCAAGGCTCGACGGCGTGCCACAGTTCAGGCCGGCCATGACCGTCGCCGCGGTTGCCACCGACCTGCGCTCGTCGGCTCGCAGGCTCGCCGTCACGCAGGCCGCCGTGTCCGGTTCCGCCGCGAGCACCGCGCGACGGTGCCGGTGCGCGTGCCCCACGCCATCATTCCCCGCGCCATCCGCCTCGGCGGTCATGGCGCCACCCTTTCGCGACCTGTTCCACGCGACGACTGCCTGGGCCAGGGAGCCGACACCCGTGGGCACGACGGTCAGGTCGATGCGCAGTCCATCGGCCGGGTCGTCGCCATCACGGGCCGCGACGACGTCGTCGACCTCGGCGAGCAGCGTCGAGTATCCCTCGACGATCCAGCCCGGCACCTGTTCGTAGCCGTCCCAGGCCGTGTCCTGGACCAGGGCAGCACGCGGATCGTCATCGGCGTCGTCCGCAGCGGCGGCCACCGTCTCGTCGTAGGTGCCGGCATGGCGCACGACATCGGCGCCTTCGGCGGCAATGGCACCAGCAGCGTCCGCAGTCATCACGGCAGGCACCAGGACGCGGCACCCCAGCCCCAACCGAGCCGCAACGGCGGCAAGCGCCCGGCCGTGGTTGCCGTCCGTGGCCGTCACGAGTGTCAGATCCACCCGCCGGGCCGCTGCCACGACCCGGTCCCAGGTGACGTCGGCAGTCTCTGCGTGCAGCGCAGCACCGTCGGGCGCGGTCGCCAGCACGACGCGTGCCACCGCCCACGAGACACCGAGCACCTTGAACGCCGGAAGCCCGAAGCGTGCACTCTCCTCCTTGACCAGGACCCTCCCCACCTCGAGTTCCGCGGCCAGGGCCGGCACCTCGACCAGTCGGGTGACCGCATACCCCGGCACGGTGCGGTGGAACGCCGTCACGGCGGCGGGAGGAGGGTCGCTGCGCCACTCGCGAGCCCTCGTGGACGCTGCCCAACGGCTGACTCGGCCCTCCTCGACCCCCGAACCGCCCGAAGTGTTCGTTGTGCGCACAGTCATCACTGGACCTTTTTCTCCACATCCGAGGCGTCCGCAACACGCCCCACACCCCCACCCTAGATGCTGGGTTGAGATCGTAGGTGCCCGACGCCTCCCCCTCCCCCCAAACACCCCTCCAAAACCCTCAACCCAAGCCTCAGGTTGCGGGTTTTGGACCCCTCGGGCAGTGCCCGACCCGACCGGGCCATTCGCCCGGACGACGTGGCAGGAGCGTCTGTAGGGTCGCCGAGGCTCGTGGGGAATTCGCCTGTCCCCCGAGGATGCCCGCACCCGACCTGGCCCCACCGCAGGTCGCTTCGCCGCCGCCACCGTCCACGACTCCCGGGAGCCCATCTTGCGTCTGCCCCAAGCCCTTCGTCGCGCCGGAGTGATCGCTGCCGTCTCCGTCATGGTCGCGACCACGGCACAGGCTGCACCGTCGGGCGTCCTGTTCCAGACCGCGCCCAGCGATGACGAGACCACCTTCAACGGCGTCAGCATCATCGGGCCCAGCGACGAGGAGTTGCGAGTCGCACGCAATGCCATCGGTGCCATCACCGACGAGATCGAGCGCGCCGAGGCCGAGCTTGCCCTCGTGGCGGACGAACTCGACGTGGTCACGCAGAAGTTGGCCATCGCCAGCGAGCAGTTCAGCGTGGCAGAGGAGGCGTCGTGGCAAGCTGCCGAGGCCGCCGACGTCGCTCGGGACGAACTGGCTCGCGTCCAGGAGGAACTCGCCGAGGCCCGTGCCGACGAAGCCGTCAACCGTGCGATCCTGACCAGCTTCGCCCGCGACGCATACATGTTCGGCCCCAGCCAGACCGACACCACCTTGATGATGCTGGACGGCATGAGCCGCAACGGTGACTCGGACCTGATCAAGGCGCAGCAGGCCGTCGACGTGGTCGCCCGCGATCGCACCAAGGTCCTCGAGGACAACGAGGTGCTCGTGGCCGCCACCGCCGCTCTCGAGGAGGAGGCGGCCCAGATGGAGCAGGCCAGGGCCGAGAAGGAAGCTGCGGCCGAGGCGGCGCGTGAGGAGGCCGCCCACCACCACGCAACGGTCCTGGAGTTGGTCGACCAGACCGAGTCCAAGCTGGCGCGGCAGGAGGAACTGATCGACGAACTGGGACTGGACCGCGCCACGGCCATCACGACCCTCGACAGCCTCGAGACCGAGGCCCAGCAGGCCCAGGCTGCGGCCGCCGCCAAGCGCCAGGCCGAGGAGGAGGCGCGCCAGCGCGCCCAGGAAGCGGCACGCCGCGCCCAGGAGGCCGCAGCAGCCGAACGCGCCGCCGCCGAACGTGCCGCCGCCGAACAGGCCGCGCGCGACGCGGAAGAGGCCGCCGCCGCACAGGCCGCGGCGCAGGAGGCCCAGGAAGCGCAGGAGGCCGAAGTGGCCGCACAGCCTGCCCCGACACAGCAGGCCGCCCAGGACCGGTCAGCTGAAGAGGCCGCTGCTCGCGACGCCGAACGTGCCGCCGAGGCAGCCGCCGCACAGCGCGCCGCCGACGAAGCCAAGCGTGCCGACGAGGCCGCCCAACGGGCCGCCGACGCCGCCGCCGAGGCACAGGCCGAAGCCGCCCGAGCAGAGGAGCGGGCCAAGGCCGAACGCGAGGCCGCTGCGGCCGTCTCCGTGCGCCCCAGCGGCAGCCTCACCACCGTCGGTGGCATCACCGTCAGCAGCTCGATCGCAGGGCAGCTCGAAGCGCTGCTCACGGATGCGCGCGCCGACGGCATCTACCTCGGTGGGCACGGCTACCGCTCCCCCGCCACGACGGCAGCCTTGCGCATCGC